>CAMYJM010000366.1 GCA_947258635.1 uncultured Acidimicrobiaceae bacterium | reverse complement strand
GTGTCGTGGAAGTGCACCCGCAGCGGGACGTCTCCGGTCGCCGCCCGAACGGCGGCGATCCGCTCTGTGACGGCAGCGGGGACGGCGACTCCGATCGTGTCGCCGAGGGCGACCTCGGACGCCCCGGCTTCGACGGAGCGTCGTGCCAGAGCGACGACTGCCTCCGGCGCCACCTCACCATCGAAGGGACAGCCCCAAACGACCGAGATCGTCACCGTCGAGGCGAGGCCGGCGGCCGCCGCCTCAGGGATCATCTCCTCGATGGCGGCCATGGCGGCGTCGACCGACGTCCCCTGATTCGATTGGCTGAAGCCCTCCGACGCCGCTACCGAGAAGTTGACTTCGTCGACGGACGTCGCCAGCGACCGGTCGAACCCGCGCCGGTTGAGCACCAGCCCGATATACGACGTGCCCGGGGCGCTTGGCCCGAGAGCAGCCATCACTTCCTCGGCATCGGCCATCTGTGGAACCAGGCCCGGGTGCACGAACGAGGTGGTCTCGATGCGGCGGACTCCGGCGGCGACGAGCTGCTCGATCAACTGGACCTTGGCCGCAGTGGCGACAACCACGTCTTCATTCTGCAGGCCGTCGCGGGGCCCGACCTCGACAACGCACACCTCTGCTGGCAACATGCCTGCGGCGTTCGGCGCTTCCATAACTCCAACCTAATCAGCGCCGGCTACTCGAGGAGGCATGTTGAGCTTCGATACCATGCGGCTCTTCTTTTCGTTGCTGGCCGTCGGCGCCACCGTCGTCGTGCTCAGCTCCATCCTGCTGTGGATCGCCGCCCGTTTCAACGACGGTGCTGCCGAGATGCGGGACGCCATTCTCGACTCGGTCGCCGGCTATGAGCTGTGGATGGGATTCGGGGTTGCGACTGTCGCCACACTCGGCAGCCTCTATCTGTCGGAGGTAGCCCATCTCCTCCCCTGCAAGCTCTGCTGGTTCCAGCGGATCTTCATGTACCCGCTCGTGATCGTGCTCGGGGTCGCCGCGTGGCGCCGCGACGCCTCGGTGCGGCTCACGACCGTCCTCTTGTCCGCAATCGGCGCCGCGATCGCGGTGTACCACTATGCCATTCAGCGTTACCCGTCGCTCGGCGGGGGCAGCTGCGACGCGAGCGCCCCCTGCAGCGCCGCCTACATCTGGCAATGGGACTTCGTGTCGATCCCGTACATGGCGGCCAGCGCCTTTGGCCTGATTCTGGTGCTCATGTTTGCGTTGCGCTCCAACGTGGCCAGAATGTCGGCACTCGAGACTGCGGAGTGAACGTCAGATGAGTGATAGGTCGCCGGCGCGCAAGCGGAAGAAACGAGCCCAGAAACCGGCTGCCGGTGCGCAGGCCGCGCGGTCGGCGCATCGTGTCGTCGAGGCCCCCAAATCGAAACGTGAGATCCCCGTCTTCGGGATCGCCTTCGGCTTGATTGCGGTCGCCCTGGTGGCGGCAGTCCTGTTGACCGGCAACACTGGCGTCGCCAATGAAGCCGGCGAGCCGAGCACCGAAGGTGAGTGGCTGCCCATCTACCAACGCACCGACGGCGACCCGGCGGTCGGGCTCCCCGCGCCGAAGATCACGGGCACGGATTACGACGGGAACGAAGTCGTCTTCGAGCCCGGAGGCACTCCAACCGCGGTGGTCTTCCTTGCCCACTGGTGCCCGCACTGCCAGGTCGAGGTTCCCAAAGTCCAGTCTTGGCTCGACGCCGGCGGGGGCGTCGCCGGCGTCCAGATCATGAGTGTGACCACTTCGATCAACTCGGCCCGGGACAACTACCCGCCCTCGGAATGGTTGGAGCGCGAAGGCTGGACCAGCCCCGTGATCAGGGACGACACGGACAGCACGATCCACTCGGCATTCGGGGCCGGCGGGTTCCCCTACTGGGTCTTCCTCAACGGAGACGGCACGGTGGCGGCCCGCACCACCGGCGAGCTCGACATCGCGACGCTCGAGAGCATCATGCTGACCCTCAGGTAGGGGCACGAGCGGATTCGAGACATCCTCTTCATCGGATTGTGGCGACATGCGCGGCACAATCCGGAGGTGAGCGCGGCCGGGAGGCCGCACAAATACGGAGCGACGCCGAAGGCGGCGCGAAGCGCTCGGGCAAATCCTGATTTGCCCGAAACCGCTACAGATTCCCGCGTTCGGCCTGGTCGCGCTCGATGGCCTCGAAAAGGGCCTTGAAGTTGCCCTCGCCGAAGCCGACGGCACCGCGGCGCTCAATGAACTCATAGAAGAACGTGGGGCGGTCCTGCATCATCCGGGTGAAGATCTGGAGGAGCTGCCCGCCATCGTCTTGATCGACCAGGATGTTGAGGCGCTTGATCTCATCGAGGTCGGCGTCGAGCCCGGGCACTCGCTCCCGAACATCGTCGTAGTAGGTCTCCGGCACCCTCATGAGGCCCATCCCGCGCCGGCGGGCGGCGGTAACGGTGCTCACGAGGTCTGCGGTGGAGATGGCGACATGCTGCACACCGGACCCGCGATAGAAGTCCAGATACTCCTCGATCTGCGACCTGCGCATCCCCGTGGCCGGCTCGTTGATCGGCAGGCGGATCACGCCCGAACCGTCCCAGACGACCTTCGACATCAATGCCGAGTACTCCGTCGAAATGGCCTCATCATCGAAGTGGCGGAGCAGGACGAAGCCGAAGACACGCTCGTAGTAGTCCACCCACTCGTCCATTTCCCCGAGGGCAACGTTGGCAACGACGTGATCGATCGCCTCGAGGCCGATCGGGACCGCAATCGAGTCCTGACGCGGCCTGAAGTCCGGTGGCGGCCACAGCTCGTCGGGGTTCTCCACGAGACTGTGGATCGTGTCCCCGTAAGCGTTGATGGCGCTGTGCTTCCAGTGGCCCCGGTCCCCGGCGACCTGCGCCGCGCCGGCGGCCGGCGTGGCGCCGCGGGCCACGGCGAGCTCGAGCGCCCGCTCCGCGTCGGGGACGCCGATCGCTACGTCACGCACGCCGGGCCCGTGTAATGCCAGATGTCGAGTCACCTCGTGGTCCGGAGACAGCGCCGCAGTGACGATGATGCGGACGTCGTTCTGCTCGAGAGCGTAGGAGGCCGTGTCTGCCACTCCCGTCTCGGGGCCCCGATAGCCGACGATGGCGTACCCGTGCACGGCCCGGTAGTAGTGAGCCGCTTGATAGGCATTCCCGACCCAGATCTCGATGTGATGGAATCCCTTGATCGGGAAGTCATTCATGTGGGACTCGACGGACCCGCCGGCCGCCGCTTCTACCGTCGTCACGCTCTGCCTCCATCGTCCACCGCCGGGAGAACTGTGCCGGCGCACTCCCCAAAGCCTATGCGCGGCCCGTGGCCTAGTTGACACCAGCCGCGGATCGTCACCGTGTCGCCGTCCTCGAGGAAGGTGCGGCTCTCGCCGTTGCCGAGGTCGATCGGCTGCGA
>CAMYJM010000365.1 GCA_947258635.1 uncultured Acidimicrobiaceae bacterium | reverse complement strand
AAGGCAGCGGCCTAGCTGGACTCCGGCGACGTCGTTCCCTCCCGATTTGTCGACGAGCTCGACTGAGCAGTCGAGTCATTGGTTCACGCCCGGATCACGTACACGCGATCCTCGAGCTTGCCGATCATGCGGTAGATCGTCCAGAGGTTGTTGCCCCGGACCACGCGGTACGGCAGGACGCCCATCGTCTCGACGAACCGGTCCCTATCACGGTTGAGGCGAGCGGCCCGTAGGAGCCGCTTCTCACCGTCCTCGGCCTCGAGCAGGTTCTCGAGCCACTCGGACGCCACACGGTCGATCACCTCGATCGTGAAGCCGGCCTCTGCGACGGTCCGTTCGAAGAGCTCGCCGTCGAGGCGTCCGGGCGCCTGAGCGAGGTCGGCGCTCAGCCGGGCTGACTCCTTCGGTTCGAGGAGCGGCGTCGCGAACACGTCGTGGATCACCACGGCGCCGCCCGGCTTCAGGACCCGCCGACATTCGACGAGCGCCCCCTCGAGGTCTTCTACGTGGCCCATCATGTCTCGCGAGAAGATGGCGTCGAACGTGTGGTCGGGAGCGGGGATGTCGTTGATCGTCCCGAGCTTGTTCTCGACGAGGTGACCGTACTCGTGGTTGGCGATGTCCACGGTACCCAAGTCGATGTTCGCCTGGACCGGATCGACCGACAGCACCCGACATCCGAAACGTTCGGCGAGGTCGAGAGCCTGGGCGGCGTCACGTCCCCCGATGTCGAGGACATAGCCTCCCTCCCCGACGCCGAGGGTGCTGAACGTGTCGTACATCGATGTCCGCGGCCTCGGGTTGAGGCTGTGGTCCGTGAACGCGACGGCGTCCTCCCACTCGATGCTCCAGTCGCCGTACACCTGTTCAACCGTCAACGGGGTGGTGAGGTCATCAGCCATTCCTCCAGGCTACCTGCGCCACGGTCGCGACCATGATCGGTCCAGAGCGGACGCGAAACCCCGGTCAGCGAGGTGCCCCCTGACCCGCTTGAGGAGCGCGCGGGTTACTCGCGGCCGCAGGTTCAGCAGATTCAAAGCGCGGGCCCACCGCGGCGCGTGACGTCAGCTGATGCCTGACGGCGCGCGAACGGGGATTCGCCATGTGGCTACGGCGCCACCACGTAGATCGCCAGGGTGCCTCCACCGGCGATCTTCTCGCGCTCAATGCTGAGACCGGCCTCGCCCATGACGCCAGGGACACCGCCCGAGGCCTTGAAGCTCCGGTACCCGGAGTAGTGGCCCGAGAACCGCTCGATGACCCCGGACAACCCACGGAACGTCGGTCCTCTCCACCCCCGCAACGATCCGAAACGAAAGTCGATCAACAGCAACCGGCCGTCTGATTTCGCCACCCGGGCCAACTCTGTGACGAACGCGGTCCTTGCGTCCGCTGGGACCTCATGGAGCACCATCGACGTCGTTACCAGGTCGAAGCGGCCACCGTCGAACGGCAGGGTGTCGCCGTCGGTGAGATGCAGCTCCGCCCGATCGCCGACGCGGGCCGTGGCTATTTCGAGCATCGCCGTCGAAACATCAACCCCGATGACCATGCAGCCGGCCTCCACATATGGGACCATGCCGGTCCCGGTGCCGCAGCCGACATCGAGCACATGCCACTCAGGTTCTGGCGGGACCACGTCAAGGGCGACCCTGCGGACTCCTGCTTGCATCGGTTCGATGAGCCGGTCGTAGACTCCGGCGACCCGCCGATAAGGATCGTTGGCGCTCATGGTGTGAGCGTAGAGCCATGTTCGCGGCCATGGCTGAACAAGTGGGGCAATCGTATGGCATTGCGAAGTCCACCAGCGATGGTGGCACGTGTCGCCAACCTCCCTAGGCCCGGCCCTAGACGAGAACCACCATGTCGTCACGGTGCACGAGCGGCCCGGTGAGGTCGCCGGTCACCTCCGTCGACGCCATTCGAGTGAGGCCCTTGCCGATCAGGGCCCCGGCGGAGTCGAGGATCTCGACGGCGTCACCCGCAACGAACTCGCCCTCGGCCGCGCTGACGCCGACCGCCAGCAGCGAGCTGCCGTTGGCTACCAGCGCATTGCGGGCACCGTCATCGACCGTGACCCTCCCGCTGGAGGGCAACCCGAAAGCGATCCAGAGCTTGCGAGCCGACAGCTTCGCCGGATGCGGCTCCACCCATGTGCCGACCTCGGCGCCGGTGGCAGCCAGCAATGCCACCTGGGGATCGTCGGCCGGTGCAATCACGGTGGGGATCCCCGACCAGGCCGCCATGCGGGCGGCGGCAATCTTCGTGGCCACTCCCCCGGAGCCGAGGACTCCCTTGCTCGAGGTGCGCCACAGCTCATCGAGGACCTCATCGGTATGCAGCACGGCGTTGAGCAACTCCGCCTGCGGCTGCAGGCGGGGATCGCTCGAATAGAGCCCGGCGGTGTCGGTGAGGATGATCAACATCGCGGCATCGACGAGATGGGCGACGATGGCCGCCAACCGATCGTTGTCGCCCAGCTTCAGCTCGTCGACGACCACGGTGTCGTTCTCATTGACGATCGGGACCACCCCGAGGTCGAGCATCCGCTCCAGGGCTTCTCGGGAATGAAGGTACTGCTCCCGCCGGGCGAGCACATCACGAGTGAGGAGAACCTGACCGGTGACGCGGCCCCGCGCTCCGAAGGCGCCACCGTAGCTCTCCATGAGCCGGCTCTGGCCGACGGCGGCCGCCACCTGGGAACCGGGCAGATCGGCCGGCGGGCTGGTCAGGCCGAGAACCGGCAGTCCGGCGGCGACCGCACCGGACGAGACCAGCACCGTCGGATGCCCGGCCTCCCAGAGTGACTCGACCTGGGCCGCCACCCTGGCAATGGAATCCGGGGCGAGCCCGACGCCGGGGGCCGACAGGCTCGAGGAGCCCACCTTCACCACCACCGGGCGTCCACGAGCGGCGGGGCGCCGCATCAGTCGTCCTCCGGTGCTGGGGAGTAGGTGAATGTGATGTCACCGATCCGGACGTCGTCTCCAGCGACCGCCCCGGCGGCAGCGAGCGCGGCGTCGACTCCGAGGTAGTCGAGCCGCTTGGCGGAGTAGTCGGCAGCTTCGGGAACGGTGAGGTCATCGAGGTTGACGGCCCGTTCCGCGGCCCGTCCGCTCACCACCCACATCCCGCTGTCGCGCGACACCGAGAAAGAAGCCCGCAGCGGCCGGTGCAACACATACCCTTCCCGATCGGGGCCTTGGCGAAGGTGGCGATCGACCTCTTCCGCTACCGCAAACATGAGCTGATCGAGCCCCTCTCCGGTGACGCTCGAGACCGGGTAGAGCTCGATGCCCGCTCGAGTCGCCCAGGCCAGTGGTTCGTCGAGGTCATCTAGGACGTCAGTCTTGGCCAGGGCGACTAGATAGGGGCGGGCAACGAGATCCGGCGAGTGGGCGGCCAATTCGCTCAACAGGACCTTCA
>CAMYJM010000364.1 GCA_947258635.1 uncultured Acidimicrobiaceae bacterium | reverse complement strand
GACCTTGACCAGCGCCATTTGCGACCCCAAGCCGAGAAACCCCTTCTTCGGTTCACGAAGTACTTCAACACTCACCTGATCTGCGGAGCTCAAGCCGAGGACCTCTAGGGCGGCCTGTACGGCGGCGTCGACGGTCTCGCCTTCGGCTTCCAACCACTCGTCCATTGTCGTTACTTCCTTCTGCGCCGGTTGCGCTTCTTCTTGCTCGCGTTCGGCGACGGGCCGCTCGAGATTGGTTTGGGGTCGGGTTCCACAGCTGAAGTCTCGATTGAGGCTGGAGCGGATCCACCCGCATCGAGCCCCAATGTATACGCCTGTTGACCCACTCGGAAAACGTTCGAGGTAGCAAAGTAGAGAACGAGTCCGGTCGGGAAATTCCACGAGAAGACTCCAAAGAGCACGGGGAGGAAGCGCATCGCATTCTGCATACTCTGCTGTTGGGGAGTCTGCGTGGCTACGTCGTCTTTGCGGCGGCGCATCGTCTGAACGCTCTGGAAGTAGCCGGCCCCCACGACGACGAGAATCAATATGAGGTAGGGGATGAGCTGAACGAACCCATCACCCGACGCGGTGTTCGGGGTGATCTGAAGATCCATGCCCAGGAAGTTGGTCATTCCCTCTTTGAGCGCCTCCGCCAGCTTCGACCCCGCCGGAATGGGTCCCGTGTTGCCGGCGGCGATATCGTCGCGCGACACGCGCAGCACCGTGAACAACGCAAACCAAATCGGCATCTGCACCAGCATCGGCAAACAGCCGGCGGCCGGGTTGACGCCCCGCTCCTTATAGAGCTCCATCAACTTGGCGTTGAGCTCCTGGCGATCTTCCTTGTACTCCTTCTGCAGCTTCTTGACCTCGGGCTGAATCTCCTGCATCGCCTTCATGGAGCGGGTCTGCTTCACAGTCAGCGGGAACATCAAGAGGCTCACCGCCAGAGTCAACATGATGATGGCGAGGCCATAGCGCGGCGAGCCGACTCCGGCCGGCAGAATCGAATAGAAGAAATTGAGGACCGCACCAAGGCCGCCTGTCAATAAATCCCACCCCGGCATCAGGTTCTCCCTCCGTGGTCGCGCGGCGCAAGGTCGGGAACTGGATCGTTTCCCCCCGCCCGGAACGGGTGACAGCGCCCGATGCGTTTGGCGGCCAACCAGCCACCTCGTAGGGACCCGTATCTGGTAATTGCTTCCAGGGCATAGCCGGAGCAAGTGGGGTTGTAGCGGCAGTTCTGGCCCAGTAGAGGCGAGATGAACCGGCGATAGGCGCCGATCAGCCGGGTGAGCCACCACGCGATTTGATACGGCCGCAAGGTTCCCCTCTGCGGCGAAATCAGCGCTCCCGTCATTGCATCTCCTGCTCCGAGGCGCCCGGCGGCGCCTTCTCCTGCGTTGCCGCAGCCAACCATTCGACGAGACTGTGGAAAGGCGCGTCCGCGGCGCCTCTCCGAGCGATGACCACGTAGGTCACGCCGTCTCGCAGGCGCATTCGGGCCATCGCAGCGCGCAGCCGTCGTTTGGCGCGATTACGCCTGACCGCGTTCCCGATCCCCTTGCCGGCCACGAAGGCGACCCGGGGCGGCCCCGCGGAACCCTCCGAAACCAGCACGACAACTGCTCCGACAGCACGACGGTGGCCTCGATAAGCGGCAGCAAAGTCGTTGCGACCACGTAGCGAAACGTAACTCCGCCCGCTACGCGGTGAGGCGCTGGCGCCCTTTTTCACGGCGGCGCCTGACAATGGTGCGCCCGGAGCGTGTCCGCATGCGGACACGGAATCCGTGCTTGCGCTTGCGTCGTCGTACGTTCGGTTGGTATGTACGCTTCATCGAGAAGGGGTTCCTGGGGAAGTCGCGGTTCGATGAGCAAGGTTACGGAGGTCGCGAAACGTTGTCAAAGCTGGGAGGGCCGCGACAGCGACGCAGGTCTGTAGCGCGAAAAGTAGATCACAGTCGCGAAACAATAATCACGGCCGATTCGGCCATATCGAGCGGATTCTGGCCTCTCCCGACCGCCTCGTCATGTCGCCAAAGGTCTTGTGTACCAACGGTTTGGCCGCGAACCGCCACGTCGCCGGAACGGTGAATAGTCCCGGATTTGTCGTTCTTGATACGTCGCGGGGGGCCTCGATACACTCGCCAATCGCTGTAGGTGGGCCGAAGCGCCATCTTCCCCGGCGGAAGATTTGCCAGCAAACAGGACAAGACGGTTTTGCTCAACCGGCCCGGAGGCCGGGGAGCCAGGGTTCTCCACACCTTGTGGATAGATGTGTGGATTCCCATACAAGGCAAGGCGTTCGGGACAGACCAACTCGCTTGCCAGGAGAGGAATTGGAGTCGCCAGTGGAAGCTCAATGGTCGACAACGCTCTGGGAAGAGTTCCAGGATCGCCTCCAAGACAGAGTGCCCCCGGTAGCGTGGCAGACCTGGATTGAGCCACTCCAGCCGTCCATGGACAACGAGACGCTGTCGCTGCAGGCACCGTCCGACTTCCATCGCCGGTGGGTCGCCGATCGCTATCTCGGGACAATCGAGCAAATTGCGCAGACCGTCTTCGGCGAAGGGACCGGTGTCAGCTTGTCCGCCGAGGAGGGGGCGGTGCCCGATGACGACCTCACCGTCACGATCGGGGACCGGTCTCTCGCCGCCACTCCCGACACGCTGCCTCCCCTCACGCAGGATTACGAATCACAGCTCATCGCCAAGTACACCTTCGAGAACTTCGTCGTCGGCCCTTCCAATCGCTTCGCCAACGCGGCCGCGATGGCGGTGGGAGACGTGGCGTCGAGCCACTACAACCCATTGTTCATCTACGGGCCGGCCGGACTCGGCAAGACCCACCTGCTCCACGCGGTCGGACACCACCGCAAAGAGATCGCGCCGGCGACGACGGTCCGTTACGTATCCTCGGAGCAGTTCTTCAACGAGTTCATCAACGGCATTCGGCGCAAACGAATGGATGAGTTCAAGGCGCGCTACCGCAGCATCGACGTGCTTCTGGTCGATGACGTTCAGTTCTTCGAAGGCAAGGAGCAAATCCTCGAAGAGTTCTTTCACACGTTCAACCACCTCTACGGCGCCGGCAAACAAATCGTCATCAGCTCCGACCGGCACCCGAAGCACCTCTCCACCCTCGAAGACCGCATCCGGAGCCGATTCGAATGGGGGTTGGTGACCGACATTCAGCCGCCCGACGTGGAGACCCGCCTCGCCATCCTCCGCAAGAACGCCGAGTTCGCCCCGCGTCCCGTACCGGCCGAGGTCCTGCAGTTCATCGCCGAAAACGTATCCGACAACATCCGCGAGCTCGAAGGAGCCCTCACCAGGGTCACCGCGTACGGTTCATTGATCCAAGAAGACATCACCCTGCAAATGGCCCAGGAGGTCCTGCAGGCTCTCCTGCCGGGCTCAGAGAGCCTGCGGGTGACCGCGCAACAGATCATCACGAAGACCGCGGCCGG
>CAMYJM010000363.1 GCA_947258635.1 uncultured Acidimicrobiaceae bacterium | reverse complement strand
TTCTCCCGGCTGGAACATGAACCGGACCCGGCCGTTCAGCTCGTCCTTGTTGGTGGCGAGGACCCGGGCGGCGCCGACCAGCATGGCAACGTGGGTGTCGTGGCCGCAGGCGTGCATCCGACCCTCGACGGTTGACGCGAAGGGCTCTGCCGAGTCTTCCGTGAGCGGCAGCGCGTCCATGTCGCCACGTAGCAGGACGGTCGGGCCGGGGCGTCCGGTGTCCAAGTCGGCCACGACCGAGGTGAGGGCCTCGCCCCGCTTGATCTCGAGGCCGAGCCCGGTCAGTGCGTCGAGGATGCGCTGCTGAGTCCCCGGAAGCTGCAATCCGAGCTCGGGATTGGCGTGGATGTCGCGGCGTATCGCGATCACGTCCGGCATGATGGCGGCAGTGGCGCCGAGGAGGTCGGTTGTTGGTGAAGTCATTGGCGGAGCGTAGCCGATCATCTACCTAGCAATTGATAGGCAGCGGCTGCAGCCTGACTCCGGCGCGACCCCGGTGGCCTGCGGGTCGACCGACTCCGTGTTCTAGCATCCTGAGCGCAGCCAAGCGACAAGGGAAGCGACGTGGAGACCGTCTTGAGGCCGGCAACCGAGTTCACGATCAACCGCTATCACGTTGACTTGAGCACCCTGACTGTTCGTCACGAGGAGGTCCCGTGCGAGGATCTCGAGGATGTGCTGGGCGGTATCGCCCGTGCCACCAAACTGCTGGCCGGCCGGGAGATCGACGACGCGTACGATCCCGCTTCGCCTCTGGTGATGAACCTCGGCTTGCTCAGCGGAACCCGTGTCATGACGGGACTGCGGACCTTCTTCCACGGGTACTCGCCGCTGAAGACGTCGGGCGCCGGCCGTCCCGGCCTGATGTGGTCGGCGGGCAGCGGCCATTTCGGCACGAAGCTACGCGGGCTCGGGATCGACGAGGTCATCTTCATCGGACGGGCCGAGCGGCCCACCCTGCTGTATCTCGGCGAGGGTGGCGCCGGCGCCCCGGCCCGATTCGAGTTCCTCGACGCGTCCGACCTGGCGGGGCGCAAGCTCAACGAACGCATCCAGGACATGCACGGCCGCTGGCCGGAGGCTCACTTCGCGGCGATCGGCCCGGCGGGGGAGAACTACGAGTCGGTGCGCTTTGCCGCCATCGCTTTGTCCACCGACAACCAGCTGGAGACCGGCGACGCCAAGCCACGCTTCTGCGGTCGCGGTGGCTACGGCGGAGTGATGGGGTCGAAGAACTTGTGGGCGATTGCCGCCGACGGGCCCAATCCGCCACGCGAGCGGGGCTTGCGGGACATCAACAAGGAGATCAACCTTGGCGACGGCAGCGCCCGCTACCGCGACGTCGAGGGAGATCGCGGTGGTACTTGGCGCAACTTGAAGTGGATGATGGAGGTCAAGTCGCTGCCCGAATACAACTTCGCCCCGACGGGAACTGGAGTCGCGGCGCCACTGACGCGTCCTCGGGTCGAGGATGGGGATTACGTGGTGCTGGCGGAAGGGTGCTTCCTGTGCGGGATCAAGTGCCACAAGAACGTCTATGAGAAGTCGGCCGACGGCGAGCGGGGGGCGTTCCGCGCCAAGTCGGACTTCGAGCCGATCACGTTGCTGACGTCGAACCTGGGCATCTTCGACCCTGATGCGGCGTGGACGTTGATCGAACTCGGCGATGAGCTGGGAATGGACTCCATCTCGCTCGGGGTGACCTTGGGCTACGCGATGGACTACAACCGGCGCAACGGCACCCAGCTGTTCGGGGGGCTTCAGTTCGGGGACGCCGCCGGCGTCAAAGAAGCCATCGCCGCGATTGCCGCCGGTGCCCTTCCTGAGCTGGGACAGGGGGTCAAACGACTTGCCGACCAAACCGGCCAGACGGCGTACGCCATGCACTCGAAAGGTGTCGAGTATCCCGCCTACCAGCCGCAGACGAATCCGGGGTATCCGTGGGCGCTGGCCGGTGGCCACATGTCGATGCGTACCTTCCTCCTCTACGTGGTCGAGCGGGAGACCGGAGTGGACTACTGGGTCGACGCCATCACCAACAGGGGGCCGACATATCTGATGGACGACATCACCGGCATGTGCAAGTTCGCCATGATCACTCCCGAGCTGGAGGCGGAAGCGCTGCGTATCACAGCCGGGCTCGATATCAATGGTGAGGAGTTGTCCGCCGTCGTGATGAGGACTTTTCTGCGCGGCTATGCCAACGAACGGAAGCAAGGCTTCGACCTCGCCGACTACGCGCTGCCCGCGGAGGCGCTCGAGCCGATGGCGGGCTCCGACCTGCCACATTTCACGACGGCGGAGTTCTTCGACCAGGTGCGCTCCGGGGTAGTGGAGGCTCTCGACCAGCGAGCCGTCGCGGCCGGGTTCATGTGAGCATCGGGCGGCCTCCTAAGCGGCGCCGCCCACGATGCTCATCAGGACGTCGATGCGGGCGCCGGCGTCGACGGGGCGGGTCGCGTGATCTTCCCGGGCCACCTGCTCGCCATCGACGAAGAGCAGCAGGTGCGAATGGAATCGGCCGTCGGTGTCGAGCAGCCGAATCTCGAGATCGGGATGGGCGGCGACCGCCGCCTCCAGAGCCTCCGCCACGGTGGTCGCCGTCACCTCGACGAAGTCGAGGTCGGCCGCGTACTTCCGGAGCACCTGGGGCAGTCGGATGCTCACCATGGCGTCGGTCGGCGCACCATGGCCGCGAGGCGGGTTCGCAGAATCGGCCCGGCCCGCCAGAGCGCCCAACCGATCAGGCCGCCAAGCGCCCCGAAGAAGACATGGTTGCGCAGGGCGTCGAGGAGGCCGTAGATCTCGACCCGCCGCAGGACTCCCGATAGCCAGGCGTTGCCGATGACGACGCCGAGCTTGGCAACGTGGACGACTATCCCGGCCAGGCCTGCTCCCCAGGCCCGGTGCAGCGGCAGCCGCAACAGCGTGCCCGAGTCGAGGAGTGCGCCCGCCATCCCGTAGAGCATCGTGTTGTAGGCGACCGAGTGGCCGAGGCCGACGGGAACGCCCCACAATCCCATCGAGAGCCCGGCGACGGTTGCCATGCCGGCGCGCCCGTTGCTCAGCCGGCCCGCCACCAGAACGGCTATCCAGCCGACTCCGGCATGGCCCGGAATGCCCAGGTGGAAGTCGAGATAGCGTTTGGCGAGAGCGGCGGCGAGCCCGAAACCGATGGCCATGGCGAGGGAGGTGGCCGGGGAGCGACGACGGGTGGCGTTACTTGGAGCGAGTGTCTGCATTGACCCATTCCTTCCCGTTTCGTCTGGCGAGCAACACCGGCCGGCCTCCAATCAGGCGCGGCCGCACCCAATCACCGACGTTGATTATGGCTGATCGTTCGAGGGGGTTCCCATCCGGATCGACCACGGCGGCGATGGCGGTGCGTTGCAGCAGGTCGGAGACCTTGATCTCCCCGGCAACCTCGCGAATCCCGGCGAGGCCGACGTAGCGAC
>CAMYJM010000362.1 GCA_947258635.1 uncultured Acidimicrobiaceae bacterium | reverse complement strand
TGCTGTGGCAGCACCTGTTCTGGATCTTCGGCCACCCCGAGGTGTATGTGCTGGTCCTGCCGGCGATGGGAATCGTTTCCGAGGTTCTCCCGACGTTCTCCCGCAAGCCGCTGTTCGGCTACCCCTTCGTCGTCTTCTCCGGGGCCGCCATCGGGTTCATCGGCTTCGGCGTGTGGTCGCACCATATGTTCACGTCGGGCATGGGCCCCATCGCCGAGGCCGGCTTCGGCGTCGCCACCATGATCATCGCGGTGCCGACGGGGGTGAAGATCTTCAACTGGATCGGCACGATCTGGGGCGGCAAGATCAAGTTCAACACGCCCATGCTGTTCTCGTTGGCGTTCGTGGCGATGTTCGTCATCGGCGGGCTCTCCGGGGTCACCCATGCGGTCGTTCCTTCCGACACGCAGCAGCACGACACCTACTATGTCGTGGCGCACTTCCACTACGTGCTGTTCGGCGGCGCCGTTTTCGGGTACGTCTCTGGCGTCTACTACTGGTTCCCCAAGTGGACCGGCCGCAAGCTCAACGAGGGGCTCGGCAAGGTGCACTTCTGGCTGGCCCTCATCGGCTTCAACCTCACTTTCGGGCCGATGCACATCCTCGGGCTCAACGGCATGCCGCGCCGCACCTATCGCTATCCCGAAGGCCTCGGCTGGGCCAACTGGAACGCAGTGGCAACGATTGGCGCCTATACGATCCTGGTGGCCTTCCTGGTCTTTGCCTGGAACATCGTCCGCACCCACTTCCTCAGCAAAGGGGAGCGGGTGGGCAACGACCCGTGGGACGGAAGGACGCTCGAGTGGACCATCCCGTCGCCGCCGCCGGTGCACAACTTCGACGAGACCCCGATGGTGCACTCCCTCGACGACTTCTGGCATCAGAAGTACGCCGAGAATGAAGAGGGCCGTGCGGTGCGGATGCCGGCTGTGACGGGAGCGGCGGGCGACCCGGTCGCCGTGGCTCGCGACGAGGGCGGCACGCCGGAAGGGATCCACATGCCCTCGCCCAGCTATTACCCGGCGCTGGCGTCCCTGGGGATCGCCATCACGGGTGGCGGTCTCGTCTACCTCCCGTGGGGGTTCATCGCTATCGGCATCGGGACTGCCGTGATGCTGTGGGGCCTGTTCGGCTGGTCTCTCGAGCCCGTCACGAAGGAGCACTGATGGCCGACATTGTCGTAACCGATCTCGACCACACCGAGCACGCCGACCATCACGACGTCAAGCCGATTCGCAAGACCGCGATGTGGGTGTTCCTCGGTTCCGAGTGTGTGTTCTTTGGAGCGATGATCTCGACCTTCCTGCTGTACCGGAACACGACCAACGGCGGGCCGGGGTCGGAGATCTTCGACATCCCATTCACGTCTGCCTCTTCGTTCGTCCTGTTGATGTCGTCGCTGACGATGGTGCTGGCGCACAACGCATTCGAGAACCGAGATCTCCGTCAGACGCGCATCTGGCTCACCGGAACTGCGTTGCTCGGCGCCACCTTCCTCGCCGGCCAGATCTTCGAGTTCACCGAATTCATCCACGAGGGCCTCACCCTGCCGCGGAGCCCGTTCGGCTCTTCTTTCTACATGCTCACCGGGTTCCACGGGATGCACGTCGCCCTCGGAGTGATCTTGCTGGCGGCGATGGCCGTGCTGTCGCTGAGTGGGCGCCTCTACGACGATCGGGGGCTCAATGTCGAGCTGGTGGGCCTCTACTGGCACTTCGTCGACATCGTCTGGATCGTGATCTTCACCGTCGTCTACTTGCTGCAGGTGTAGCTATGACCGCTGACCTAGAGAAAGCCGAAGCGGCTCCGGCTGAGCACGACGCCGACCACATCAAACACCCGACGCCGAAGCAGTACTGGTTGATCGCCCTGATCCTGGCCATCGTCACGGCCATCGAGATCGGCGTAGCCTACGTGGACGCCCTCGACGGCGCCCCGGTGGTGACCGCACTACTGGTACTCGGCGCCATCAAGTTCGGGATGGTCGTGGCGCTCTTCATGCACCTGAAGTTCGACAAACCGCTCTACAAGGCGTTCTTCCTCATCGGACTGGTCGGTGCCATCGGGATGTTCATAGTCGTCCTGCTCACGTTCCGGGCGCTATGACGCCGCGGCCGCCCCCTGTGGCGGGACATTGCTGATGGGCGTCCAGTTCTTGGCTCAGGCCGCGGTGCGCCTCGGCGACGTAGTGCAGTTCCATGCCCATCTCGATGTTCTCGGAGGGGCCGCCGCCCTCCTCATCGGCTATTTCTACGGCCTGCGGGCGCTCGCCGACCGCTACGCCCCGCGTGGCGAGATCGCGGTTACCACCCGTCAGAAGGCACTCTTCGTGAGCGGTGTGGCCACCATCGTGGTGGTCTCCTCGTGGCCGATTCACGATATCGGAGAGCAAAGCCTCTTCATGTTCCACATGGTCGAGCACCTCGGGCTGGCCCTCGTGGCGCCCCCGCTGCTGCTCGCCGGGACCCCGTGGTGGCTGCTGCGGGCCCTGCTACGTCCCGTGCTTCCGGTGGTCAAGCTATTGACGAAGCCGCTCGTTGCCCTGTTCCTGTTCAACGCCACGTTGGGGCTGCTCCATGCGCCGGGGATCGTCGAAGCGATGCTCACCAATGAGCTTTTCCACTTTGGAGCGCACTTCCTCGTCTTCTTCACCGGCATCCTCATGTGGTGGCCGGTGATCGGCCCGATACCCGACACGCCGCAGCTGGCACCCTTCCCGAGGATGGGTTACCTCTTCCTGCAATCGCTGGTGCCCACGGTACCGGCCTCGTTTCTCACGCTCGGTGACCAACCCCTCTACAAGATCTATGAGACCTTCCCCCGCCTGTGGGGTATCTCCGCCCACACCGATCAGGTGCTCGCCGGTTTCATCATGAAGTTTGGGGGAGGCCTCCTGCTGTGGGGCGCAATCACCTGGGTCTTCTTCTCCTGGTGGCGCGACGAGCAGCGCTACGGCCAAAGGGCTTTACTAAGTACTGAGTACTAAGTACCGAGTACTTAGTACTTACTTGGCTACGTGTTGCCCTTTTCCCACGGCCGGTATGCCACTAGGGCGGCGCCTCCGAGCACCATGGCCGCGACGACGCTGAAGGCGGCAACGGCGGCGGTGCCGTGCAGCGCCAGCAGCAGCTGCGACAGGCCGATGGCGAAGGCGGCGGCGGCGACCACGGCGATCGTGGGAGCCCCGACGGCGGACGTCATCTCCCTCATGAATGCTGCCGGGCTGTGGGGAACGGCCTCTCCGGCGAAACCGAGGAAGCTGGGTCGCGCCAGGGCGTCGACCACACTCGCCGTCACCCCGCCGGCGGTGGCTCCGGCGGCCATGCAGACGATGATCAGGCGAAAGACCGAGACGGTGACGGTCCCGAGCTCGATAGTGGCGAGGGCTCCCAGACCGGCTCTCAGGATGGCGTACGTCATGATCGCCGCGGTGATGCCGGCGGTGGGTACCAAGTAGCGGAGGGGGAAACGCC
>CAMYJM010000361.1 GCA_947258635.1 uncultured Acidimicrobiaceae bacterium | reverse complement strand
TGAGTCGCAGAATCTTCGGCATCGAGAACGAATATGGTGTCACCTGCACGCTGCGGGGGCAGCGCCGCTTGTCGCCGGATGAGGTGGCCCGCTACCTGTTCCGGAGGGTCGTCAGCTGGGGTCGCTCGTCGAACGTGTTTCTCGAGAATGGGGCCCGGCTCTACCTCGACGTCGGCTCTCACCCGGAATACGCCACGCCGGAGTGCGACAACCTCTACGACGTTGTGCGCCACGACAAGGCGGGAGAGCGGATTCTCGCCGGCCTCGTGGAATCCGCCGAAGCCCGGTTAGAGGAAGAGGGCATCAAAGGTCAGATCTACCTCTTCAAGAACAACACGGATTCGGCCGGTAACTCATACGGCTGCCACGAGAACTACTTGATCACCCGCCACGGCGACTTCCAACGGATCATCGATACGCTGATCCCGTTCTTCGTGACCCGACAGATCTACGCCGGGGCCGGCAAGCTCCTGCAAACCGCCCGGGGTACTGTGTTCTGCCTGGCGCAGCGAGCCGAGCACATCTGGGAGGGCATTTCCTCCGCCACCACTCGCAGCCGTCCGATAATCAACACACGGGACGAGCCCCACGCCGATGCCGAGCGGTATCGGCGCCTCCACGTGATTGCCGGCGACTCGAACATGTCCGAGTACATGACATACGTCAAGGTCGGCACGACGGCGGCCCTGCTTCAGATGCTGGAAGACGACGTCGTTTTCCGGGATCTCACCCTGGAAAACCCGATCCGGGCGATCCGGGAGATCTCGCACGACATCACATGTCGGCGCCGCGTGCGGTTGGCAAACGGACGGGAGCTGTCCGCCCTCGATGTGCAATGGGAGTACCTGGAACGCGCCATCCGATATGCCCGCACCACGGGATTCCCGCCCGAGGTCGAGCAGGCCGTCCTGATGTGGGAGAACCTCCTGACCGGCCTGGAGAAGGATCCGCTCTCGCTCCATCGGGAGTGCGACTGGGTGGCCAAACACCGCCTGATCGAACGGTACCGCGAGAAGCACGACTTGCCGCTGTCGTCGCCGCGGCTCGCCTTGCTCGATCTGGCTTATCACGACGTCAGCAAGGAGCGCGGGCTCTTCTACCTGCTCGAGCGGCGCAACGAGATGGAACGAGTCGTGACGGACGAATCTATCGAGGCTGCCATGACCGAGCCACCGGCGACCACCAGAGCCAAACTGCGCGGCCAGTTCATCAAGGCGGCCAAGGCCAAGAAGCGGGACTTCACCGTTGATTGGGTTCATCTCAAGCTCAACGATCAGGCACAGCGCACCGTCCTGTGCAAAGACCCGTTCAAAGCGGTGGATGAGCGGGTGGAGAAACTGATCGAGAGCCTCTAGAGCTCGGCTTCGCCTCGCTTCTCGGACTACGTATTGCGTATTGCGTATTACGCATTACGTATTACGTACTGCGTATTCTGCGAGTCGGCGCAAAGGGATGCGACACAGGAGGGATTGCAGGGCGCAGGTCGAGGTTCTTGCGCACGGTCGGCGTATTCACAGAATACGTGATACCTAGTACGTGATACGAAGTACTTGATACTTAGTACTTGATACTCAGTATTTGGTACCAAGATCCTTCCCATTCAACTCACCCGCGAATACCCTGCGCGCGACTGATGCAAAACGTCATCGAACGTATCCTCAACCTGCTGGCTTTTCTGCTCACGGTGCACCGCCCGGTCAGTGCCGACGAGATCCGCATGACCGTAGCCGGCTACGACCAGTCCAGCGATGAGGCTTTCCGGCGCATGTTCGAGCGCGACAAGGATCTGCTCCGGCAGCTTGGGATCCCACTCGAGCTGCAGGCGACGGACGGCTGGGAGGTCGAACACGGCTACGTCGTGCCCCCTGATACCTACGCGCTGGATGATCCCGGCTTGACCGACGAGGAGCGTGCCGCGCTCTGGCTGGCCGCTCAAGTGATCAGGGTGGGCGGTCAGGCTGCCGGGTCCGACGCGCTGCTCAAACTCGGTGGGGCGCCGGGCGGGGGAGTGGTCGAGCCCTTGGCGGCCGATCTCGGCGCCCAGAGCGACATCCTCGGCGATGTGTTCCTGGCGGTGGCGGAGCGCCGCTGGATCGGTTTCGACTACAAGAGCTCCCGGCGGCAGGTGGCGCCGTACGGGCTGGTCCACCGGCGGGGCCATTGGTACGCGGTCGGGCCGGAGCGCTCTGATCTGTCGGTGGTGAAGGCATTTCGCCTGGATCGGGCAGGCAACGTCCGCCTCAGCGAACAAGCCGGGCAGTTCGAGCGCCCTCGTGACTTCCACGCCAGCGACTCGATTCCGCAGGCTCCTTGGGAGGCGGGCGCAGAGGACCTCATCGCCGAGGTGGTGTTCGACCCGGATCTGGCATGGTGGGCGAAGCGGCAACTGTCGCGACGGGTTGAGGCCAAAGAAGACGCTGCCGGCGCGCTGCACGCCTCGATCCCTGTGGCCAATATCGATGCCTTCCTGGCGTGGATCCTCGGCTTCGACGACAGGGCTGAGATCGTCGGCCCCCCAGACTTGCGGGCTTTGTTCGTCGACCGGGTGAGGGCGGAGTGACCAGCGTACGTACCGCCCGCCGCTTGACACGGTTGCTCGCCATGCTGCCGTGGGTGATCGCCAACCCCGGCAACACGGTTCGCGAGGTTTGCGAGCGATTTGGGTACACCCCGCGTCAGCTGGCGGCCGACCTCAACCTCGTGTTCGTCTGCGGCCTTCCCGGCTACGGCCCCGGTGACCTCATGGTCGCCTTCATCGACGACGATGAAGTGGTCGTCGAGATGGCCGAGTACTTCTCCTCGGCGGTGCGACTGTCCGCCCCCGAAGCTCTCACCTTGCTGGCGACCGGGATGGCGGTGCTGTCCTCCGGCCAGGGCCCTGCCGCCCTCCGCAGCGGTGTGGACAAGCTACAGCGGTTGTTGCTACCGGACTCGGAAGATGCCCTGGTGGTGGATCTCGCGGAGCCGGATCTCGTTGGAGAGCTGCGCCGCGCCGCCGCCGAAGGGACTGTGCTGCGCATCGTCTACACGGCTCTCAGCAGCGGCGCGACGACCCAGCGCGATGTCGAGCCGTGGACGGTCTTCTCGACGATGGGGAATTGGTATGTGGCGGCTCACTGCAGACTGGCGGGTGCTGAACGAGTATTTCGCGTCGACCGGATCCAGGATGCGGAGCCCACCGGAGAGACGTTCGACCCGCCGGCAGAGCCGCCGCCACCGGAGGTGCGGTACTCGCCCGGTGTCGACGATGTGGAGGCCACGATCAGGCTGTCTCCGGCGGCGCAGTGGATCACGGAGTACTACCCGGTGGAGACCATTGCGACCGAAGACCAGTCCATCGTGGTTCGATTCTCCGCATCCAACCCGCTGGTTATTGCTCGCCTCCTGCTGCGCCTCGGAGATGGCGCCACCCTCATTGAAGGGGCCGAGGTTGCCGCCGCCAAACGCGGTCTTCGCGAGCGAATCCTGGCTCGC
>CAMYJM010000360.1 GCA_947258635.1 uncultured Acidimicrobiaceae bacterium | reverse complement strand
CGCCTTTGACTGCCCAGGCTCGGGCCGTGAGTTCTATGCCACCGTCATCAGAGATCGGAGGCGCTTCTTCGAGAGCGGTCGCGAGGCGTTGGCGGTGGTCTTCGTCGAGGGAGTTGACGTAGCCGGGAGCGGGCCCTTGGCCGCCGAGAAACGGTCGCCAGTAGTCGCCGAAACTGGAGAACCTGGTCGGAACCTCGAGCCGGGTTTCTGGACGTCATCGAATCCCGAGTCTGTGAACAGAGCCGCTAGTGGTTCCGGTTGGCAGAGAGGGAATCGGGATGCCTCATCGAGGTCTTCGATCGTCGGGTCGAGGTCAATCGCCGCATCCCAGAAACGGCGAATCATCTGCATGCCTGCGGCGTAGTCCCAGAGGTAGGCAGCCACGGTGCCGCCGCTGCGGGTCACTCTCCGCATCTCGCGAGCAGCCGCAGCAGGATCGGGTACGAAGTGGAGGCAGAGGCCGTTGACCGCGGCATCGAATTCGTCATCGGGAAACGGCAACGACTGGGCGTCGGCGACCCGCAGGTCGGGGCCATTGCCGAGCGTCGTGTCCCACGGTGTGTCGTCGCCACCCAGAGTTCGACGGGTGGTGCATGTCTTCGCCGTCGATGAGCTAGCCGTCGGGTCCTGCAGCCAGGGTGGGGCCGTACTCCTGGATGTTCCACTATGTGGCCCCCGGGCAAGGTATCCGGGCCGATCCGTCTGGTCAGTGCCAGGCGCCCATCGTCCGGGTTCCCAGCTTGGCGAGCAATCCGTCAGCTGTCGGCAGAGGCTCTGTCCCCGATCACAGCCACACGGTGAGCACGATGGCGAATGCGGTCGGCAGAGCGAGCCAGATCAGAAGCCACCACTGCCGGGGATCGATCAGCCGCGTGACCAAAACGGCCTCGCCGTGCCTTCGCAAACTCGGCGCGATAGTTGCCATGTCGAGCCGGAGGGCCGTCGAGTCGTTCCGAACCTCCACGCGGCTCTGCACCAGCAACGCGATGATCGTCGCGGTGAGCAACGCCGCGAGGGGGATCACCAGCGGTTGTGATGAATCGCCCACCCCGGCCTCATCGAAGGCGCGCTGCGCTCCGGCTGCGACTGCGATGGGCGGAAGGGCGCCGACGGAGAGAACGGCGGTGGCCACCCAGCCGACTCGGTCGAGCTGGCCGATGAGCCGGGCACGCTCGCCAAGCTCATGGCGGAGAGCGGTGGGCGTCGTCCACGCGGCGCCGAGGAGGGTGAGTATCCACGGCGCGAGCAGCACCAACGCCAGCGTCAGCGATGCCCACATCCGGGCGGTGCCCCATGCGAGCGGCGGCTTGGTGCCGAAGACGGCCACCAACCAAGCGAGCAACAGGCTGGTGACCAAGAAGGACAACACGACGGGCCGCCATCGGACCCGCACGAGGGTGCGGAAGTGCGTCCACAAGTAGTAGTGACCGACCGTTCCGAGGGCTGCCCACAGCGCGATCTCGACCACCGAGGCGACGGCCCAGAATGTGTCGCTTTCCTGGAACGCGGCCACCTGGTCGCCGTCTCCGACGAGTGCCTGGGTCAAGGCGAACCCGGCTGCGGCGCCGATGGCGGCCGCCAGCAGCGCGGCCGCGATCACCACAGGCCCGACCCGAAACGAGCCGAGCCTGATTGGCTTCTCCAGGCCGGCGACACGCGCCCGCTCGCGGTCGATCTCCTCGAGGTGCGATCGAACGTGGCTCGCGAGGACGTCCAGATCGGCTGCGCCGCCGAACGAGAGGGCGTGCCGATCGGCCAGGGGCGCCAGGTGATCCGGTAGCTCACCCCTGTTGAGCGGCTCCACTCCCTCGAGCAAGACCGGCAGGATGCGCTTTCCTGCCTCCAGCGCGCTGCCCACCTCGCGCCCCACCCAGTCGCTCTCGTCGAGAATGCGACTGGTGCCGTCCTCGCGCTTACCCAGCCAATGGGGACCGATCAGAGCGATGAAGAGATCGCAGCTCTCGATCTCTCCGGCGAGCGCAGCGGGATAGTCGTCGCCACATCTCAGGTCGGAGTCCTCGAAGGCGCTGCGGAGATCGGTCACCTCGTCGAGCCGGCTGAGCCGCTCCGCGATCCACCCGACCGCGTACCTCCCGTCGGCGCGCCGGTAGCTGAGAAACACCCGTGCCATAGAGGAACCGTAGTCGCCGAGTGCCGGACGATCTCGAAGTGCGCTGGGGCCTGCGGCGCTTGCCGGCACCGAACTGCGGCGGCGACCGATTATCTTCAGGGAGTGCTTGGCGAGAGTTGACCCGTAGTGATGCAGGGCGCCGAGCCAGCGTGGACTGAGGAGGATCGATGCGGCGGCTGCTACTCCCGCTGCTGATCGCAGGCGCCATTCCGGTCGGTGCTGCCGGCGTATGCCGCTCGCTGGATCCGATCCGCTGGCTGCTCGGGGTGTGGACCTCCCACGGGGATGATCGGGTGACGACCGAGACCTGGGCGGAAGCCAGCGCCGACACCTTCGAGGGGTTCGTGACCTCGCGATCGCGCGCCACCGGCGAGATCGTGCCGGTGGAGACCTTACGGCTCGTGGCCATGTCGGGCGGCGTGTTCTACATCGCCAAGGTGCCCGAGCATGCCCGGCCCGTCTCCTTCGAGATGACGGCTTGCGACGAGCGGACGGCCGTCGTCGAGAATCCCGATCATGATTTTCCGAGGATGATCGCCTACCGGCTGGCTGCCGATGGGGTCCTGTCCGTCAGGGTGACGGACGGGGCCGATGAGGGTTTCACCCTCCGATACACCAGAGGAGGCACCGACACCTCGGGCCATCGCTGACCAGTCGCTGTCATCGACCTCGCCATTCGATTGTCCGAGGTTCTTCGCCGCCTGCTCCAGACCCACAGCCCGTTTCTGTCGGTCGGGTGAGTCCGGTGTGGTTCCTCGTGTGTCAGGGCTGAGCGGCGGTCTTCTGTTTGAGGAGTGCGGAGATACGCTGCCGAGTGACGCCGAACAGGTCTGCGATGGCCTCGATGGTGAGTCCGTGGGCTCGCAGGGCGAGGGCTTCGGCAGCTCGGAACTCGGCGCCGGCGGTCTCCAGGGTGGCCATGTTGGCCGAGATCAGCTCGACCATACGGGGGGCGTCTTCGGCTTCGACCAGCTCGACGAGGCTCTCTCCTGCGTGAAGTCGCTGACGAAGCTTGCGGGCTCGTCTCTGGAGTTGGCGGCTGCGTTCGATGTTGTCCTGGGCGGAAGCGTCGATGTCGGCAAGGGCGGCGAGCAGCCGCTCGATCGACGTCTCGTGGGTGGCCAGGGACCCGAGTCAAGCAGCTCCGGTTTCAAGTGTCAATAGCCATAGCTGCAATAGCTATTGACAACAACGGACAGGGACCGTATGCTGCGTCGGAATGGCTGCACGGCGCAGCCGAGATTGGAGTTGAGGTGGTAATCGGAGGTCTGGGGTTCCTGGTTGCGCTAGTGATGCTGGCGGGCCTCGTACTCCTCGTGATGGCCCTGGTCGACCTCGTGAAGCGGCCGGCCGAGGCGTGGGCGCA
>CAMYJM010000359.1 GCA_947258635.1 uncultured Acidimicrobiaceae bacterium | reverse complement strand
GGCTACGACAAGCTCACCGGCGGCGCTGCTGCTGCCGGCTCCAGCCTCACCGACGCCTCAAGCCTTCCCGATGAGCCACTCGCCGAAACCGAGTACGGCACCGTGCTCACTCCCGGGGGCGTCGCTCGCATCGCCTGCGACGCCACGGTGGCCCGAATCGTCTTCGGCCCCAATGGGGAGCCACTCGACGTAGGACGCCGGTTCCGCCTGTTCCCCGAGCCGCTGCGACGGGCCATCATCGCCCGCGACCGCCACTGCCGCTTCCCCGGTTGCGATCGCCCTCCGCGGTGGTGTGACGTCCACCACATCGTCCACTGGGCGCGCGGCGGCACGACATGTGTCGCCAACGGCATCCTCCTCTGCCGCTTCCACCACACCCTCGTCCATGAGGTCGGATGGAGCATCACCGGAACCGGAACCGACCTGGTAGTCCACGACGATCTCGGCCGGCTCTACACCGCCGCGAGCCCGGCGCCGGTCGCCGCCATGGCCCGGGCGCCCTAGCGGTTTCGCGACCCCATCGGTGGTCTCTGGCGCACTCGGTGGACGATTGCCCGGCACTTCGCGCGCAACCACTGCGAGTGGCCGCCAGGGCGTCTTGCTGGCTAGTCAAAACGGCACAAACCAGAACTATCACACCGATAACCGATTGCCACTATAGGGTGGTCTTATCCACTTTCCGATCCCGCGAGTAGGACGTTGAATGGAGCAGATAGTGGCCAGGGGCGGGTACATCCGAGATTTCGCGAGAACGCGGCAGCGCGCTGTCGGGGCCGTCGGCGAATCAGGTGCCGTGCTCATTACCGTGCTGTTCGGTGTGGTCGCGCTCATCGCGCTCGCTGCCCTCGTGCTCGACCTGGCGGCAGTCCGGGTCAATCGAGCTGTCAGCCAGGTAGTTACGGACGCAGCCGCAACGGCGGCGGCCATCGAAGCGGAGGGGACCGACGGACGGTCCGCTTGTGAAACAGCCCTCGACTACCTGGAACTCAACCTGCCGCAGGCCGGACCGTTCAGCGGCGCCGACTGCCTCACGTTCACGGCCAGCTGCGATGCCGCCACGCCCGGAGCCAGCACCACGGCGACGGCCGGGTCGTGGGTCGCAACCCTCACCTATCCCGTACCCGATGCGAGTCCACTCTTGACATCCTCGGTCATTGGAAAGCCGACGCAGCCGCTCCATCCCGACGACGGCGACGCGTGTGAGCGGTTCGGTGTATCCGTCCAGAGCACGCATGACTACCTGTTCGCCCAGATTCTCGGCGCCACCTCCGGGACCACAGAGATCCATTCCGTCGCCCGGGGCTTCGTGCCTGATGAGTCCCAATTCGCCCTCAACCTGCTGATCCTCGAGCGCTATGAATGTGATGCGCTGTCCGCAAACACCAGCGGCGGCAACAGCGGCATCATCGTGGACTCGGTGTGGAACACCGACAAGGGGCGTCTCGACCCCGGCTACATCGCAGTGGACTCGGACGCAAGTGTCTGCGGGCCCAAGGGCGTAATCGCCGCGAATGGTAGCGGCGCACTCGTGCGAGCAGACGGCCCCGAGGGGTGCGCCGGCCAGCTGGGCACCCATGTCGATCCCGTCAGTGGCCTTCTAACGGGAGAAGGGTGCGGCCAGATTCAGTTGATCGCCCCGGGCGTACCGGGATGTAATCACCCCGCATGCACCAGTTCAGGCGTGATTGCCCCCGATCCGATCTCGCGCAAGGACCGTATCACCCGCGCCCCGGTGGATCACCGCTACAACTGCAAGAGCAACTATCCAATGCCGGCCGGATGGGAAATCGATGGATGCAGCGATACTCCGGATCCGTTCATAGACGACCTCGTGACCGACCTCGGGGGACCGGGAACGCCCGCCGGCTATACGTCGTGGACGTCCGCGGGTTTTGCCTGCAACCCCGGCCCCATGATCGCCCCTCTGGGCAACTGGCATGTGGACTGCAACGACTTCAAGCCCAAGGGCACGATCTCATTCCTGAAGGGCAACGTCGTATTCGACGGCAACGTGACCCTTGGCGGGGCCGCCAACCTGGCCATCAACGCCAATGGTTCCACACCGTTTCCACATACGCCAGGTCACACCGAAGGCATCGTGTTCTTCAGAGACGGCATCTTGCGCAAAGGCGCCCAATCCTCGCTGTTCATCCACCATTCGACGATCTACATGTCCGATACGTCCGACCTGAGAATGAACGGCGGGTCGGGAGCCGTGGGCTGGTCCGCTCCGAGTACGGGGGACTTCGCGGGTCTGGCGTTGTGGTATGAGTCCGCCGACGACATCACCTTCGGCGGTAGTGCGGGCCTCAGCCTCGACGGCGTTTTCTTCGCTCCATGGGCCACGATCGACTACGGCGGCAGCGGTTCCCAAGAGCAGGTGTCCGCCCAGTTCATCGCTCGCAAGCTGGAAGTTTCCGGAAATGGCACCCTGGTGGTGCGGCCGAGATTCGAAAGTGCCGTCCTGATTCCACTCGAACCGCAGAGCCAGCTCATTCGATAACTGCTTGCTTGATGGCCGCCACCGCGCGATCGATATCGGCCTCGGTGGTCGCCCAACTCGAGACGGACACGCGAATCGCCGGCGCCCCGTTCCACATCGTGCCTCCCATCCACGCCTCGCCGCTCGCCTGCACCGCGGCGAGCAGGTCACCGGTCCGCTCACCGGCGTGGAACAGCACCTGGTTGAGCACGACGTCGTTGAGCACCGCGACGCCGGGGATGGTCGCCAGACCGTCGGCGAACCGGCGCGCCAACCGGCAGCAGCGGTCGATCATCTCGGCGACTCCGGAACGGCCGAGCGAACGCAGCGCCGCATAGACGGCCACGCCGCGAGCCCTTCGGGAGGCATCGGGAACGAAGTCCATGGCGTCGTACTCCGAGCCGGTGGGGGCCAGATAGTCGCCGTGATACGACATGGCGGCCCGATGAGCCGCCGGATGGGCGCAGGCCGCGATTCCGGAGTCATAGGGCACGTTCAACCACTTGTGGGCGTCGAAGGCCCACGAGTCCGCCGCCGCCGCCCCGGCGGCGAGATAGGCAAGCCCGGGGCTGGCCAGCGCCCACAGGCCGAACGCACCGTCGACGTGGACCCAGCCGTTGCGGGCATGAACCGCGGCAATGATCTCCTCTATCGGGTCGAATGCCCCGGTGTTGACCTCACCCGCCTGAACCACCGCTATCAGCGGGCCCGCCCGGTCGATCGCTTCCACGAGGGTGTCCGGCCGGATGCGTCCCTGGTCGTCGACGTCCACCAGCATCATTGCGTCCGTGCCGATACCGAGCAGGCGCAGCGCCCGATCTACGGTGCTGTGGCGGAGGCGGCCGGTCACTACCGAGATGGGTGGCGCCCCGGCGAGGCCGGCTCGGCCGACGTCCCAACCTACCCGACGCAACACCTCGAATCGCGCCGCCGCCAGACAGGTCACGTGCGCCATCTGGCAGCCGGTTACAAAGCCGAGCGAGACGCCGGGAGGCAGGCCCAGCACGTCCTTGACCCATTGTCCTGCGATCTCCT
>CAMYJM010000358.1 GCA_947258635.1 uncultured Acidimicrobiaceae bacterium | reverse complement strand
CACGATGAGAACGAGCGCACCGGCCATCACGAGACCGCTGCCATTGTGATCGCGGCGTTCAACGAGGAAGAGGCCATCGGGGGAGTACTGCAGGATCTGCCGGATGAAGTCGAGGGCTTCGAACTGGATCCGATCATCGTGGTCGACGGCAGCGACGACGACACCGAGAACGTCGTGCGCCGCGCCGGGTATTCAGTGGCCACCCATGGCGTCAACCGCGGCCAGGCCGATGCCCTGCGCACGGGCTTCAAGATCGCCCACAGGCGCGGCGCCGACATAGTGATAACGATGGACGCCGACGGCCAGCACCGGCCCGATCAACTCAAGGTACTTCTGGCGCCTATCCTGAGCGGCGAGGCCGACTACGTCCAGGGGTCGCGCTTCCTCGGAGACTACGACGACTCGGGAGGCATCCGCGATTACGGGATTCGATTCTTCACCACGGTCATCAACGTCCTCGGCAGGACGGACATAACGGACTGCACCAACGGTTTCCGCGCCATCAAGGCCGAGAAGCTGGCACTGATGGACTTGCGCGAGGACGTGTTCAACGGCCCCGAGATCATCATGGAAGCGGCAATGAAGGGCCTGCGGATGGTCGAGGTCCCGGTCCACATCCGGACCCGCACCCACGGAGAGAGCAAGAAGCCGCCGCGGCTCGGGTACCCGCTGGGCTTTCTCGGGACGATTCTGCGGGTCTGGCTCAGATCCTGACCGCAGTCGGGTCGGCCGCTCAGCCGGCCGCTGCCGACCGCACGTAGAGGACGTCGTCGCGTCCAACGTTCTTCACCATCTCGAGGCCGAGAGACTCGGGATCGAGGGTCGTGACGTCGGCCTTGGCGATCAGAACGTATGCGACGTCGTAGCTGTCCAGAATCGCGAGCCGCTCGGCCCGGCTGGTCGCGGGCCTGCTGAAGTTGCGCGCATCCTGGAAACGCTGGAGTGCTTCGCTGCGCCGTGGCGCCGGAAAAGCGTTGGACATGGTCGCCAATCCGCGATAAGACACCGCGTCGAGATCGGCGAAGGTGGAGATGGCCCACGCCTGCACCTTCCCGCGCCCCAGCAGGACACCCTGCAGGCCTCCGAGTTCGGCGACGGCTGCCTCGGTCCGCTGATCCGATGGTGACGGGCCGGTACGGAACAAGTTGGTGTGGGTCGAGGCGATGAAGACCACGGCGAGGACGGCGGCAATGGCCGCCAGCCCGGACTTCTTCCACCTGGTGCGTTGCAGCCAGTGTCCGACGAGCCAGGCGGTCGCCAGCGGTACCGGCATCAGCCAGGAGAATCGCCATAGGTTCCAGGGGGTGATGAATCGAGCGACGATCGCAGCGAAAGGCGGGAGCACGAACACGGAAATCGCCGCCAGAGAAGCGCCGAGTATCCACAGGGCGACCGGGTCCCGACGGCGTCCCGTGAGGATCAGGGCGACGGCGAGGACGACGACGAGATTGCCGGGATTGGCCAACATCCGCCAGTGCGCCAGCGGTAGGCCGTTCACCAGGGCGATCCGGGGCCCGCTGCTGAGAGCGTGGCCGCCGATGAAGACCACAGCCGCCTGGGAGGCATCGGCCGATCCAATCCTCGGCCGGCGCGGTAACCGGATCTCAATCGGCCCGTAATCACGCGCCACGTAAGCGATCTCGGAGACATCATCGACATCCCCGAGCCTGGTCCCGAACGCCTCGCCTGAATATGACACCCCGACGGCGGTCACGACGAGAGGCAGCAGCATGAGGAACGACAAGCCCAGCGCCGCCTTCCATGGGCCCGATCGGTTCAGCAGCAGGTCGGCGGCAACGAAGAAAGAAAACACCATGACGGTGAAGACGGCCGGCACCGGATGAGCGAACAACATGGCCCACAGGGCGAGGGCGCCGACTATGGCGGTTATCCGATGGCGCGAGCGATAGGCGGCAATCAGGAGTGCCGCCACCACCGGCAAGAAGACTATGAGGGCGATGTACTTGTTCTGGGCGAGCGAGCGGTACCAGAACTTGAAGTCCGTCTTGCGCCCCCCACCGGCGGCGACACCGGTCATGAGCGGGACCAGCAGTCCCGAGAACGCGGCGACATAGGCGAATCCGAGATTCCCCGACAGGGTTCGAGCGAGAATGAACAGCGCGGAGGCGCCGACGAGGATGAGCACCGCCGGCAGGATGTCCATGTAGACGTTGACGGGATTGGCGTCGCCGAGGTGCGCCAGCACTCCGGTCAGTCCGGTCCATCCATCGAGACGCCACCTCTGGGCGAGCGGTAGATCTCCGGCGAGGAACGGATTCGTGGCCGGGTAGGCGCCTTCGTCCACGACGCGCCGCATGAAACCGAGATAGCTGATGTCGTCGTCCGAGTCGTGCCAGGTGAGGGCGCGGAAGGCGACCGCCCCGAGTGCGGTCGTGGCCAGGGCGACACCCGCGCCCCCCCAGGGAGCCAGCCGCGGGGTGGGCGCCCGAGCGGCGGCGACGCCGAGGATCAGAAGCACCGCCAACAGGTAGAGCTCGACGACCGTCGCTCGCCAACCGAAGAACGTCATGCCGCCGACGGCGGGAGAGAGCACGGTGAAAGACAGCACCAGCCACAGTGCCGGCAGCGACGGCGGATCGTTGTCGAGGCGGGTGGGCAGCAACTTCCACGCCAGCCATCCCGGGGCGACCAGCGCCACGGCGATGGCCGCCATTGCCCCGACCACGCCGGTGATGATGTCCAGCATGAGGGCGCCGACGATGGCGGCCGGTATCAGATGCGCCAGATAGCGGGGTGCTCGACCACCCGGCGATTCTGCGATCTGGCTCTCGCCGCGGTCGGCGATCTGGGGCTGGCGTAGTGACTGTGACATAGGGAGCGCGAAGCTTGCGGCGGACCTTAGTTGTGACTTCCGGCGAGATCGTGCCGATCGGCGTGCTTGCGGAGCGGGTATCGGTAGATGAGCAACAGCGGCCACGTCAAGCTCGTCGTGATCCAGAAGTCCTTCCGCTCCATGACCGCGGCCCACTCCCGATCCTCGCGCAGCTCGACGGCACCCTTGTCGAACTTGCTCGGATTGCCGGAAATCGAGTGATTGGGGACTGGGGTCACCCGCCGCGGCCCGGTCAGAGCCGCGGTCACGTCGGCGCCGACGAATCGTCCGATGGCCGAGAGAACCTGCCGCGGATGGCGCACGAAGTCCTCGTATCTGACCCGCAGGACCCTCTCCCGATTACGCAACCGGAGGTACTCGCCCATGGTGTTCCACACGGCCCATCCGAGCGCCGACTTCCACGCCGGGTATCGGGCCATGTATCCGCCGTCCGGGCGATCCGGGTTGATCTTCTTGCGGCGCCAGGAGAAGGCAACGGCTCGCGAATCACGGACCAGGTGAATCACGTAGACCTCAACCCCTTCGAGGCGCATGATCGCCTGGCCGTAGACGGGCCGCTTCGAAGAGTCGACGATGATGTCCAGATCGGCGACGTCGGCGATCGCCCGGTAGAGCCGCTCGGTGAGGTCGAGATAGGCGCGTTGCTCGGGGCGCCCGCGTCGTGTC
>CAMYJM010000357.1 GCA_947258635.1 uncultured Acidimicrobiaceae bacterium | reverse complement strand
TCGGCCAACCCGCCGGCAATCGACGCCATCGCCTCTTCCTTGGTCTCGTACTCGGCGTTGATCAGCAGGAGTCCGATGCTGCGGACAAACGGCAGGTCCGTGGAGATATTGCCCTTGGAGAGCTCGAGGTTGAGGGATATCGCCGGCGGGTCGAACGCGTGGCTCGGCCGATTGTGGCAGTCCATACAATCGAACAGGCGAAGTTCGGTATCCGGGTCGGCCGGGTCGGGAATGTCGGCGTCGGGATCTGTGAAGACCTTCGCTTCACCGGTCTCGGGATCGGTGACTCGTACCCAGGAGATGACCTGCCGATCTTCGTCGGCGGCGATGTACTCGACGCTGTGGGCGCTGAGCATATGCCAGTGGATTCCTTCGAGCTCACCGGTGCGGGGGTTGCCGCCACCGACGTTCACGAGCAGGCTGATGCTCCATGGCGAGTTGGCCTCATCGGTCCGGTAGTACGTCCGTTCGGTCAGCTTCTGGCCGAAGAACTGCTCCGGCCAGTGGCAGCCTTCGCAGGTCTGCTGGGCGGGCCGCAAGTTGTGAACCGGGGTGTGAATCGGGCGATCGTATGTGTTCAGGACGGTGGCAAAGAGCTGGCGGATCCCGTCGATCTTCGACTTGACCCAGAACGACCCACCCGGGCCGATGTGGCAGTCGACACACGGCACACGAGCATGCGGCCCATTGACATAGGTGACATTCTGCGGGTCCATCACGTGGCACGATTCGCCGCAGAACCCAACCGTCTCGGTAGCCTCGTACGCTTTGAAGCCACTCCAGCCAACTATGCCCAGGAAGACGAATGTGAGGCCGAGGAAGATCCACAGGTTGCGCATGTAGCGCGGGTTCGACGGCTCGACTCTCAGCATGAAGTGGACGTCTTCTCCCGCCTTGCGAGCCTTGCGGATCTGCAGCCGGGCGGCGACGACGAAGAGGACGATGCCCAGCGTGAATATGGCCGGTGCCCCGACGAACGTGACCAGCGATCGATACGGGTTCTCGTGCTCGGCGGCGATATCAATGGCCGAAAGCAAGATGAATGCAAAGGCACCGGAGGCGATGAGGGAACCGCCGACGGCCGCCAGCGGGTGGCGATACAGCGAGCGGCGCTCCCGTGCGAGCAGTTCTTGCTGCTCGTCGTCCGGTTCGCCGTCCACGAGAATCTCGTCCTCAGTCACCAGCACTTCCCTTCTGTCGCGAAGGTATCCGGTGATGGCGCGATCGGGCTAGGGCCAAGGTGCCCTCAAAAACGGGCCGTTCGCACGGCCGTGTGCCGTCAGCTTTCGCCGGCACCGCTGTCGATCCATTCCTTCAATCGGGCCAGATCTGCGGCAGGAAGTTGCCCCGGATGCCCACCGGCCTCGAGGATCTGGACTACCACGCTGCCGGCGGCGTCACCGGGCACCACCCCGGCACCCCGGCCCCCACCGGCCACCGCCGCCGCATACGACGACAGATCCAGTCCACCCGACTGCAGACTCGCCCCGTGACAGCCGGTGCAACCCGGCTCGAAGAGACCGCTGATCGCACCGTCCCAGGTCGTCCCGGCAGCGACAGGCGGAGTTGTCCCGGCACTGCCGGCCTTAACGGCTCCGCCGTCGATCCACTCCCTGATGAGCGCCAGATCCGCTGCGGAAAGCTGCCCGGGGTGGCCGCCCGCCTCCTGGACCTGCACGATCACGCTGCCCGCGGCGTCGCCGGGCACCACCCCGGCACCGCCGGCCCCGCCCGCCACCGCCGCCGCATACGACGATAGATCCAGTCCACCCGACTGCAGACTCGCCCCGTGACAGCCGGTGCAACTGGGGTCGAACAGCCCTGCGACCACGCCGTCCCAGTCCACTGCGCCCGGGACCGCCGTCGTCGTCGGGCCCTCCCCGCTCTCGCTGGCGCCGGCAAGGATCCAGCCGCGCAGCACGGCCAGGTCGTCTCCGGAAAGCTGTCCGAAGTGGCCACCAGCCTCCTGGTTCTGAATGATGACGCTGCCGACGGCATCGCCGGGTACCACCGCCGCGCCACTCCGCCCTCCCGCCAAAGCCGCCGAGTACGACGACAGGTCGAGACCCGCCGCTTGAACTCTCCCTCCGTGACAGGCCGAGCAACCCGAGTCGAGGAGGTCCGCGATCTCGCCATCCCAGCTCGCATCTGCCCCTGGAGAGCCTGGTCCAAATGTCGTCGTCGGCGGGGCCGGCGGCTCGGTCGTCGCGGCTCCCGGAGGCAGAGTTTCAACGGGGACGAAGACGGCAACCTGTTCCGGCGGGGTGATCGTCGCGATGGCAGTCTCTTCGAACGTCACGAAAACGTACACGCCTCCGAGAAGGACCACTGCGAGGACCCCGTAGATTCCGACAAAGCGCTGGAGTCGGCGGCGCCGCTCATTGCCTTCAGGTGCCGGGTAGCCGCCGGCATCGAGCGCTTCCAGCTCCAACGGATGATACTCCTCCATCTCGGCCCGCGACAGGTCGCCGGTGAAGATGGCCCGGTTGGGGTGCCGGATGTGCACGTGATAGGTGTGCCAAACGATGATCGCCAGCACGGCGAGCACGGCTTCTCCACCGTGGATCGCCTTCGCTGCGGGCACCAGTTCTCCCGGGAGGAAGCTCGTCGTCGCAATCGGGTTCCACAGCATGTACCCGGTGATGACCATGACCACGGTCCCCCAAACGAATGACCAGTACTCCACCTTCTCTTCCCAGGTGAATCGACCCTGGGGAGGCGGTTTCGGCTCCGCGCCGAGCACGTACCGCAGCGATCCCTTGATGGCCGTGAGATCGGCGCGCCCGGGGAGCATCGAACGTGGCTGGCCCTTGACGTATCGACGGTAGAAGGCCGATCCAAAGTGGTACACCACCGCGACCATCAGGATCGTGGCAAACACCCGATGGATGTCCCGCACGGTCTCGATACCGCCGAGGCCGCTCACGAGCCGCTCTGAGATCCACGCGCCGGGGTAGCGCTGGATCAGGCCTGTCAGGCCCAGCACGACGAACGCGGCCATCTGCACCCAATGCTCGACCCGGTCCGTCACCGTGAAACGTCGGATGCGGTCGCCGGCGGCCGTCATGCCGGCTGCACCCTGCGCTTGCGGATCGAGCTGGCGATCACATACACCAGCATGCCCCCGACGACAACGGGAATCAGAATCCGGTAGAACCAAGTCACCAGCCACACCAGAGTGGCCTTCCCGGGTTCGGGTGAGTAGTGGCTCAGCCAGGATGCCGAGAAGTTCTCGGTGGCGTCCGGGTGGCACCGCTGGCAGGTCTGGAGCAGATTCTCCTGAAAGACGGTACCGGAGGGGTCATCGGTCTTCTTGATGGCGTGGACGCCGTGGCAGTCGATGCACACCGGCTTGTTGGTCTCCTGATGGGGCGCCAGCTTTTCGAAGAGGATCACCGTCGACCCATGGAAGTCGGCGACGTATGACTCGAGCACGTTGGTGCTGAGGCCATAGGGCTCCATCAGCTCCGGGTCGTTGTGGCAGTCGGCACACAGCTGCGGCGAGAAGAGATGGAACTCGGAATGGGTGG
>CAMYJM010000356.1:3047-6588 GCA_947258635.1 uncultured Acidimicrobiaceae bacterium | reverse complement strand
ACCGTGCCCATCAATATTCTATTGATGGCGCGTTTGCGTTTGTGTCCGAGGACGATGTGGTGGGCGGCTATCTGGGCGGCCTGTGCTAGGATGGGATCTCTTACATCTCCGGCGTCGATGAGGAACCCGCGGTCGACAATCGGAATCGCCGGCAGATATGAGTTGGTGGCGTCGCCGGCGCTCGACGCGTTGTGCACGGTGACCCCGACGGTGGCGGAGAGGCGCCCCGCCGGGCTCAGCTTGAGCACCAGGGCCTGAATCCTCTCCGACGGCAGCTCGAGTTTGCGCCTGGTGAGCAGCCCGTAATCCAAGCGGAGATCGCTGTCGGCCTGCATCAGGCGCATGTCGTAGAAGCGAGCCAGGTTGATGGCGGTGGCGGCCGCCAGGCCGAGCAGTCCGGCAGCAGCCAAGAACCAGGCCTCGCCGCCGTCGGGCAGCCAGCTCCAAGCTCTCTCCAGGTCGACCAAATCCCCCAGGGCGCCGATCGCGGCACCGATCGCCGGGAGCGTGAACAGCGGGCTGGCTAAAGCGGCCCAGCGCAGCAGCGACCGATTGGGCTGGTTGTAGACGATGCGGTCCGGCTCCGGGGGAGGCGCCCCGAGCCTTCGCCGGGCATCCTGGAGCCGCACTCTGATCCGCTCCGCTTCGGCCGCGCCCACCACGCTCAGTTTCACTTCAGGTTCGCTGCCGGCTCCGGCGACCTCCACCAACAGCTCGGAGACGCCGAAAAAGCGGTGGCGGAGCTTCTCGTTGCGGGTGACCTGCTGGACCCGATCGGCGGGAACGCTCCGGGTGCGCCGCACCAGAACACCCGAGCGAACCACCAAGGTCGTACCCACCAGGCGATAGTCGAATCGCAGAAAGCGGACGATCTCAATGGCCAGTGCCACCAGCAGTCCCCCGGCGATGATGATGCCGAGGAGCGGTCCACCCTGGTCCACGAGGGCGACCAGCAGGACGGGCCAGAAGCGCACCGCAGTCGTGAGGCTGTTCAGAATCGGCGACGCGAAATGAAGCCGTTTCCAATCAGGCTCTTCGGGTGGCGGCGGCATCGCCGGCGGCGGCGCTCCCTCAAACGGCTGCATCGCGGCCCGCCCGTTCCAGAATCACCAGCCGGAGCTGCTCGGCGTCGGCCCCGTCGAGGCCGGGGATGGTGGCATCGGTGAAGGCCGATGCAGTCTTGATCGTCAGGCGCTTCAGGCCGAGCCACCGTTCCAGCGGCCCTTGGCTGATATCGACATTCTGTACCCTGAAGTAGGGGGTCATCGACTGGCGTCGCGTCCATACGCCGTACTCGAGGATCAAGACCCGATCCGCCGTCGCGTAGCGCCAATGTCGATAGCGGACCGAGATGAGCGCTTGCGGGACGCCGGCAACCAGGGCCCCCACCGCGATGAACAGAACGGTTGCCCAGACCCATCCCAGCGGTGAGAGAAGCAGGGCGATCGCGGCGACGGCCAGCACGAACCCGCTACCGGCCAAGGCTTCGATCCGCCACTGCCGGCGAACGCGCGGTTCGAGTCGGGTCATCTCGGCTTCCATCTCGAGCGGAACGCTAGCCAGCTGGCTCCGCCAAACCGACGGGAGCGTGTCGCTAGGTTGGTGCGCATGGCGAGCAACCGTGAACTAGTCCGGGTGATCCGGGACTACGCCGAGCTGCTCACGCTGGAGGAGGGCAGCCCGCAGGCCTTTCGGGTACGGGCTTATCAGCGGGCCGCCGACGCCCTCGGCGAGCTCGTGGAGCCTGCGGCCGAGATGAGCCTGGCGGAGCTGCAGAAACTCGACGGCGTCGGCAAGGCAACCGCGGAGAAGATCCTCGAATATGTGGCGACCGGTTCGATCGCCAAGCTGGATGCTCTGCGCAAGAAGTACCCGGCGCCGTTCGTGGAGCTCACCAGGATTCCGGGGCTGGGCCCCAAGACGGTCGTGATGCTGCGCGACCGGCTCAACGTCAACAGCGTCGAGGATCTCGAGGCGGCACTCGCCGCAGAGCAGATTCGCGAGCTGCCAGGGATGGGCGCCAAATCGGAAGAGAAGATCGCCAGGGCCATCGCCAGGCTGGGCCTGCACGGCAAGGACCGGCGCACGCCGATCATCAAGGTGCTCCCGGTTGCCAACGAGGTGATAGCGGCGCTACGGGCGGTGGCCGGAGTCAAACGAGTCGAGTACGCCGGGAGCCTGCGCCGCTTCGCCGACACCATCGGCGATATCGATGTGCTCGTCGCCGCTACCAAGGGGGAGCCCGTGATGGCGGCTTTCACCGCGTTGCCGGTCGTTGCCGAGGTCGTGGCGGGCGGCGATACGAAGACCACGGCGCTGACTTCCGATGGGCTCCAGATCGACGTGAGGGTGGTCGCCCCGGCGGAATTCGGGGCGGCGTTGCTGTACTTCACCGGCTCGAAGGCTCACAACATCGAGCTGCGCCAATTGGCGATCAGCCGCGGCTGGACGCTCAACGAGTATGCGCTGGCCGACGCCGAGACCGGAGAGACCGTGGCCGCCCGGACGGAGAATGCCATCTACAAGGCGCTGGGCATGGCGTATATCGCCCCCGAGATGCGCGAGGGTGTCGGCGAGGTGGCGGCAGCCGCAGCGCGTCGGCTGCCGAAGCTCGTCGAGGTGGGCGACATCCGTGGCGACCTGCACGTCCACAGCTCCTGGTCAGGCGACGGGCGGAGCTCCCTCGACGACATGGTGGCGGCGGCGGCCGAACGAGGCCTCGAGTACATCGCGATCACGGAGCACGCCGAAGATCTGGCGATCAACGGCCTGAGCCGCGAGCAGGTGCGGCAGGAAGCGGTGGAGGTGGCGCGCCTGCGCGATGAGTATCCCCGGCTGACGATTCTCCACGGCTCGGAGCTGAACGTCGGGCCGGACGGCGGCCTGGACTATGACGACGATTTCCTGATGGAGTTCGACTGGTGCGTCGCCAGCGTTCACTCTCATTTTGATTCACCCCAGGCCGAACAGACCGACAGGGTCTTGCGGGCAATCGCCCACCCCGCGGTTCACGCCATCGGCCATCTCACCGGGCGCCGTATCGGAATGCGCCCCGGAATCGAGATCGATGTCGACGCGGTGTTCGATGCTGCCGCCGAGTACGGCACGGCGCTCGAGATCAACTCGCATCTCGATCGGCTCGACGTGCCGGCCGACTTGTTGCGACGAGCGCGTGATCGTGACGATCTCCTTTTCACGATCAGCACCGACAGCCATCACGTCAATGAGTACGCCAACATCCAATGGGGCGTCTCCAATGCTCGTCGCGGCTGGGTGCCGGCCGAATACGTGGTCAACGCGTGGCCGCGGGCTCGTTTTCTGCGGTGGCTGGGCCGCTGAGGCTTCCCCGTCGGGCACGGTTCACCCCGGTGGAGCCTTTGGTAGAGTTCGTCGCGTGAGGCCGACGCGTTGGTCGGCTACGGGTGATTTCAGCGGTCCGAGACTCGGTCCGCCGAGGAAGGGGAAGTTTTCGTGTCACGACGAAAGATTGTTGTCAGTGCTCTGGCACTGGCACTCATCATCCCGGCCATTCCGGCCGGAG
>CAMYJM010000356.1:0-2991 GCA_947258635.1 uncultured Acidimicrobiaceae bacterium | reverse complement strand
GACCGAGCCCTCCCCGATCAGATCGAAGATCTGAAACTAGACGCGCCGATCACGGTCTCCGGAGCGGGTGCGCTCGAGCCGAGCTTGTGGACCGCAACGGGACCACAGCGAGTGATCGTCCACCTCTCGACCTCCTCGTTGGCCGAGGCCAACACCAACAACCCGAATCGCCATCTGCGCGACATCGCCCGGCAACAGGACGCGTTCGTCAAACGGGCTGAGAGGAACGGCGCCACGGTTCTAGCTCGGGTCAGCAAGGTGCTCAACGCGGTCTTCATCGAGGTCGACGCATCCGCCCTCAGCGGCATCGCCGGCGACAGCGCGGTAACTCGCGTGGCCCGTGTTGGTGAGTACGAGCTCGACCTGACCGAGACCGTTCCCTACATCGGTGGCACCGCAGTCCAGGCAGACGGCGTCGACGGCTCCGGAGTCAGCGTTGCTGTTCTCGACAGCGGCATCGACTACTACCACGCCGCGCTCGGCGGATCGGGCGATCCCGCCGACTACGCCGCAGACGACCCGACGGTGCGCGAGCCGGGGAGCTTCCCGACGGCCAAAGTCGTCGGCGGCTACGACTTCGTAGGGAGCGCATGGACCGGCGCCATGAGCAGTCCGCCTGAGGCCCCCGACCCCGATCCGCTCGATGACGGGCCCGGTGCCGGCCACGGCACTCACGTGGGCCACATCATTGCCGGCGTCGGCGGTGTGGCTCCCGGCGCCGATCTGTATGCCGTCAAGGTGTGCTCTTCGATCAGCACATCGTGCTCCGGCATCGCCCTGATCCAGGGCATGGACTTCGCCGTCGATCCCAACGGCGACGGCAAGGTCAAGGACCACGTCGACATCATCAACATGTCACTCGGTTCGTCCTATGGGCAGCCGTTCGATGACGATCTCTCGATGGCGGTAGACAACGCAACCGCACTCGGCGTGCTGACGGTGGCCTCAGCCGGCAACTCGGGGAACAAGCCGTACGTGACCGGAACGCCTTCGGCGACGCCGACGGCTCTCTCGGTCGCCCAGACCGCGGTGCCCAGCGCGGTGCTTCCGCTGATGGAGGTTACCGCTCCTGCCCCCATCGCCGGTCTGTATCCGGCCGTGTTCCAGCCGTGGTCGGTCCCGTTGACCTCGGTCATCGAGGCTCCGCTCATCTACGGTGATGGTGCCGGCGGCAACCTCAACGGTTGCGCCCCGTTTGGCGGATCACTGGCCGGGTTCATCGTGTTGGTGGATCGGGGGGCGTGCAACTTCACGCTCAAGATCTCGAACATCAGCCAGGCCGGCGGCGAAGCCGGGATCATTGGGCTCGTCGCCCCCGGCGACCCGTTCTCGGGTGGTGACGGTGGCGATCGTCCGATCGACATCCCCGGCTTCATGATCAGTCAGAGCATTTCGAACACGCTCAAGGCGGGCCTGCCCGCCACGTTCGTGCGCTTCGACCCGGCAACGGGGATCCCGCAGATCATGTCGATGGTCGGCTCGTCGTCTCGGGGCCCGTCGAACTTCTACCAGCAGATCAAGCCCGAGATCGGCGCCCCCGGCGCTTCGGTTTCGGCGATTGCCGGTAGTGGCGTAGATGAAGGACCCTTCGGCGGCACGTCGGGTGCGGCTCCGATGGTGGCCGGCTCCGCAGCCCTGCTGCTCGACGGGTTCGGCACGAACCAGAAGAGCAAAGGTGGCGGCAACGCCACGGGGCTGGCGCTGTCACCGGCCGAGACCAAGGCGCTGCTGATGAACAACGCGGAGACGGCAATCATCAACGACGTCCTCTTTGGCGATCTAGCTCCGATCACCCGGATCGGCGGCGGCGAGGTGCGCGTTGATCGGGCAATGGCGGCTCCGGCCGCGGCCTGGGACGCCAACGCGCCGCAGGCCGGGCTCAGCTTCGGCATGCACGAAGTGGACGGGGTCACAACTTTGACTCGTACGGTGCAGGTGCACAACTACTCGAACGAGTGGCACACCTACAGCGTGACGCCGACCTTCCGGTTCGCCGACGACATCGCCACCGGCGCGGTGAGCGTATCGGCACCGGCATCTGTGACGATCAACCCAGGCTTGGGGAACGACTCGTTCTTCGACGTGACGTTGACGATCGATGGCAGCCTGCTGCCGGGTAACTTCATGAACTCGGGCGCGATGGGTGCCAACGGTGGTGCCCTGACGACCAACGAGTTCGACGGCTACCTGGTGCTTGACAACGGCGATGGTCACACCATGAACGTGCCGTGGCAGGTACTGCCCCGCAAGGCAGCCCACGTGGTTCCGTCGCAGACGTCCGGTATCTCCGGCGGCGCGATCATCGGCCTCGACAACCAGGGTGTCGGCATCGCCCAGAACGATGCCTATGCCCTCGTGGCAACCAGCCCGGCCATGCCGGAAGGCCCCCGCGGTGGTCAGTCGCCAACGCCCGATATCGCCGCGGTCGGGATCAACACGATCCCGGTGCCGGCCGGATTCTGCTCCGGCGAAGAGTCATTCATCTGGGTGTTTGCGGTCTCTACCCACGAGGAGCAGAGCCACTTGGTGCCGGTCAGCCATCAGTTCTGGCTCGACACGAATCAGGACGGGACGGACGACTACGTCGTGCTCAACCGTGACGCATCCGGGTTCGCCACGATCAGCGACGGCCGTCAGTTGTCGTGGGCGCTCAACCTCGCAACGGGGAGCGCAACTGCGTTCTTCTTCGCGGAGCACGCTACGAACACCGGGAACACCGCTTTGCTCATCTGTGGTGAGCAGATCGGCATGGACGCGTCGAACTTCTTCCAGAACGTCGACATGGACGTGATCGCCCAGGACTTCTACTTCGGCGGTCCCGGTGACACGATCACCGATCTGACCGTGGCACCGCTCGGTGAGCAGTACCTCGGCCTGCCCAACGATGTGCCGGGGAATACGAACGACCCGGCCGGTCTGACGGTGATCGACTTCGGGCCCCTACCGGGCAACACCCCTGAAGAGGGGCTGCTGCTGTTCACCAACGGTGAT
>CAMYJM010000355.1 GCA_947258635.1 uncultured Acidimicrobiaceae bacterium | reverse complement strand
ACACCAGCGCCGGTGCCGCCCGGCGCCACAGCGGGGCCGCCGACGTTTGAGTCGTCCTCATCGTTCGCACCATCTTTGCCGCACCAATCGATTATCGGGCGCCGACCGAGCCGGCTGTACCTGCGCCGCCTCTAGTCGGTTGAGACCTCGACGGTAGCCATCTCGACACCGGGGCGGATCTCGATCTCCCAGGTGCCGTAGCGGGCGCCCGCCTGCATGCCCACGCTCTCGTACAGCCGGGTTGCCCCCGTGAGCGAGTCGGCATCCACGCCGAGGGCGACGCCCTTTTTGCCGCGATCGTAAAAAGCGGCGAAGGCCGTGAGCAGTAGCGCCCGGCCCACGCCGCGGCGTCGATGCTCGCGGAGCACCCCCAGGGTCGCGACGTGACCGATCTCGTCATCGCCTTCGCTCGAGGCTTCACATAGGTTGAACCCGATGATCCCGCCTCCGGCCTCGGCCACCCACCACAACTCGGGGTCGTGACCCGAAGCACGGGCCCAATGATTCAACTGATCGATCTGGCGCTGCTGGGGGGTCTCGACGAACCCATAGTGGTCACGAAAGCTATCTCGAATCGCATCGGCGAGTGCCGCCATGTCCGCCGCCGGCTCAACCACCCGGATCGAGATGCCGGCCGGCAGCTCTGGGGGAGGCGGCGCGCCCGAGAACTCGGTCTTCATGTCGATGAAGAAACGTGTGAACTCGAGGCCGTTGGCGCGCATCAGGTTCTCCGACGGCTCGTGGTCGGCACCGATGTGGGTCACCAATGTCACCCTGGCATCGGGCGGAGCCTTTGGTAGCTGAGCGACGGCACGCTGCATCGCCCAGCCGAGGAGGGCGGTACCGAGACCGCGGCCGCCGTGGTCGGGGTGCACGCCGCCGATCGCGATCGGTCGGACGAAGGGGTCGCGCATATGGAAGATCTCGACCCCGACCAGAGCGCCACCACCATTGCGGACCGTGATGACATCCTCCGCGATGGCGATCGGATAGCCCGTCAGCCAGTTCTCGACCTCTTTGAACCCGAACCCGGGGGTGCCGGCCTCGGCCGTGCTGACGGTGACCAGCAGCCGCCAGATCTCGTCGAGGTCGTCGAGTCGACCCGGGTGGGCCGTGAAGTCGTCCGGCAACTCGATCATCGGACCCAGGTTACGCGGGATCGAGCCGCCCGTCATTGGGGAGCCGCAAGCCACACGTCCGCCACGTTGGTACCCGTGGGGCCGGTCACGATGCGGCCCGGCACGACATCGAAGAACCCACCGCTGTCGTTGGCTGCGAGATGCCGCGACGGCTCGCAGCCCAAGCGGCGGCCGATGTTCGCCGTCGTCCCGTCGACTACGGCACCGGCCCCCGCCGCCGAACCGTCTCGGCCATCCGTACCTCCGGCGAGGAAAGCTCCGGGGCGTCCGTCGAGCGCGATCGCCGCGCTAAGTGCGGCCTCGTGGTTGCGCCCGCCGTGGCCGCTCCCGGTGACCGTGACGGTGGTTTCTCCAACGTGAATCGCCACGTCGACTCGGCCGCCGGGCATGTCTCGGAGCACCCGGTGGGCTTCGTCCCGAGCCTCTCCCGACAACTCCCTGGCAGCGATCGTCGCGGTCAACCCCAGCGACTCCGCCTTGGCGGCTGCTGCTGCCGCCGCGGTCGACCCGTCTGCGATCACTGCGAACGCGTGATCGGGCAGCGGCACGGCCGGGCCGGCCGTGAGGCTTCGGGTCATCCTGTCCGGAACCCGCCCGAGCAGGCCGTAATCGGCCATGATCTCATGTGGCGCCGGGCCGCCATCGGGGGCGCCCAACGTGGGGCCTGAGGCGATCGTCGAAGGAGGTGCGGATCCGACATCTGATATCGCCAGCGTCACCAATCGGGCGGCGGCCATCCGAGCCCCGAGCCGCCCACCCTTGATCTGGGACATGGCGCGACGCACCACGTTGACCTCGGTGATCGCCGCTCCCGAATCGAGCAGGAGGCGGTTGACCTCGGCCAAGTCCTCGATGTCGAGCCCCGGTGCGGGGACTTCAGCGAGCGCGGAGCCGCCTCCCGACACCAGGCAGAGCGCGAGCGAGCCGGGCGCCACCGCCGCCGCGGTCGCCAGGAGACTCTCACCTGCCAGCACACTGCGGTGATCCGGGATCGGATGCCCCCCCACAATCCCGCGAACTCCGCCGGGGAGCGGGCCGGGAACCGGCAGTGCCGCCACACCGGTTACGTCGTCGCCGAAGACGCGATGGACACCCCACACCATGCCGGGGGCGGCCTTCCCGAGGGCCAGCACCGTCACCGGGCGACCGGCGGGGTCGAGCTCCAGATCGAGCAGTGCTCGCTCGACGAGGGCCGCCGGGTCGACGGCCGCAACCGCCGCCCGGAACATCAGGTCGAGGTAGGCAATCTGCACGCCCGCACGGTACGCCGTGGCCGTACCATTTGCGCATGACCTGGATCGAACGGCGTCTCGAGGAGTTGGCCGCAGAAGGCTTCTTTGAGCGCCTGCCGGGAAGCGGGCGCCCCATCGCCGATTTGGAGGTCGAGTACTCGCCGGCTTGGTGGGCGACGCGCTGGGTACAACGGGACGCCGCCCACCGGGACTCAGAGGCGGTGCGACGCCATCTGGCGCAAGACGTCGCCGCCGCACTCGCCCTGGCTCGCCCCGCGGCACGAGAACGTCTGCAGAGCATCAAAGACGCCGTCGTTGCCCTCAATGCCCACCTCGACTCGGCCCAGCAGCTCCCCGAGTTCGACGTCGACACCGTCCTGATCCGCGGCCGGTGGCCGCCGTGACGACTCGGACGCGCCGATGCCCACCGCAGCGGTGGGCATCGGTTCGAATCGGCTTTCCGGGGGGAGAGAGGGCTCGAAGAGCTGCGTGCCCGGAAGCCGTCCTATTGACTCAGGAGGGGAGGGTCTCCTGGGTCGAGATCGAGGGAGGCAAACCCCCTCGAGTTCTCGTGCGATCAGGCGTCGATCGAAGCTCCCTCACCGACAACCGGGCCGCGGAAGCCGCCGTGGCCGGGGCCGCGACGCCCGCCGAGCTGGGCGTGGAGCTCTTCGAGCTCTTCAGCCGTCAGCTGACCATCGTCGAGGTACTCGGCAGCCGGGCCGTCGGGGTCCGTCAACGGATGGCCTTCGGGAAGTTGGGCGAGCTCGTCGGCATCGATGACGCCGTCCTCGAGGAAGCCGCGCATGTCCGGGCGATCCTCACCGTGGAAGCCGCCGTGACCGCGGAAACCGTGGCGGCGGTCGCCGAATTGCTCCCGCAGCTCTTCGTGCTTCGCCACGAGGGCGTCCTTGATCTTGGTTGCCTGGTCGGAGTCGATCACGCCGTCTGCCACCAACTCGTCGAGGACCTCGTCGAGGATCGCTCCCCTCTCAGGGCGCACCACGTCGTCGGTGGTCTCCGGGGCCTCCTGGGCGACGGCGCTGGTCGGTGCGCTGACCGCCGCGGTGACGAAGCCACCTGCAATGAGCACTCCTGACGCCGCCAGGGCCGCTAGAACCTTCTTCATTTCCGGGTCTCCTTTCGGAGGGTCGTTGATTGCAGGTTCAGAAT
>CAMYJM010000354.1 GCA_947258635.1 uncultured Acidimicrobiaceae bacterium | reverse complement strand
TCGAACTCCGCTTCGCAACGGAATCTCATAATCCCCCTCGAGCGATAGCTCCCCTGCCCAGACCGCGGTGAGCTCGCGGCGGATAGCCGCTACCACCTCGGGTGGAAGAAGCGTCTCGTCGTGCAGGTCATCCTCGTCCGGTGACAGGCCGTACAAGGCGAGCGCCGCGTCGTTGAAGCTAATCAAGTCAATAATCCGAATCACGTCGAAAATGCGATCTTCGTCTTGATCGAACCACGCTTCGAGATCGGTGACGCCGCGGCGTCGCAAGTCGGCGTAGCGTCGAAGCACCCGTTCGTATGAGATGCGGATCATCGCGGCCCCGGACGCTTCCATGAGGGCGGTACGTTCCTCGAGGGCAACTTGCCTGGCATTCGCGCTGTGCGCGACGAAGGCGCCAAGGCCGATCGTGATGATTCCTTGAAACCCCACGCGGCCCATCTCACCGACGGCGCTGACCCGACCAAGGGAGAGATCGACAGCCGCAAGGAACACGATCCCGAATGCGGCCAGGATTGCTATCCGGCGCCACCACTTGGGTAAAAGAGCCGTGAAGAGCACCGGTACGAACATCAGCTGGGTCTCCAAGAAGGCCCGGTGGACGGGATCGGTGGCGACGAGCCACATTGCTACGAGCATCGCCAAGACCAGGATCATCGGCCGCGCCGCGCGCAGGCCCGACCGCAGTTCCGAGATGGCAACCGGCAGGATCAGCATCGCTCCAACGAAGCTCACCGAGCTGAGCCAGGTGTCGCCAAGGCTGGAGAAGTTGGCGATGGCTACGACGAGGCTTCCGGCGATGACCAAACGGATGATCATCGGTCGCACGCTCTCTTTACGGTTCTTCACCTACGTCACCTCAACGACAACGAGTCCTTTCGCGAACAGGCCACCGACTCAGTGCGTTCTGTGCACTGCTGTCGCAAAGCCGTGTTGATCGACGCTGCCTAGGCCTAGATATCGGCGCTCGAGCCCCCTCACTGAAGGACTGGCAAGAAGCAGCGAGCTCTCCAACATTCACGGCGGCGTTCCCCGGGTCGAATGTGGTCTCGGCAGGCCCGACGTCGAGTGTGACGATGGAGCCGGCGACATGCCTGGCTCGCTCAGTGAGCACATCGGGACTGTAAGACCATGAGATCCGGTCGGCGAGGGGCTCACAACGAGCACCGTCGATGTACTCGCCGCGGACATCAGGCCCGAGGGCCTCGTACTCCTCCCAGGACATTGGGATCCTGTCGCCAGGCTGCATCGTTGTTGTCGCCATGTCGGCCACCGTACCCCTCCGGTGTCCTCCGGGGAATGGCGATCCGCCCGATGAGATGAAGGTCGCACCGGGGTGTGACAACAAAGCGCGGCGGTGGCGCCGTGTTCCTGTCACTCGCGGGTGATAGGTTGACGAGCGTGGAGGACGAGCTGCGCCGGGGCATCCAGGGGACGACAACATGACGGTGTCGGTCCACGTCGCCCCGCATCCCGATGCCCTGGTGGCGTTGCTGTGCGACCAGCTCGCCACGCCGCCGGAGGATCCGTTCGCCGCCGAACTGATCGCGGTGCCGACGCGGGGGATCGAGCGCTGGCTCACCCAGCAGATCGCCGTCGGCTTCGCCGTCCGCGGGATCGGCGACGGAATCTCCGCCAATATCGACTTCCCGTCGCCGGCGCGGCTGGTGCGCGAAGTGCTGCTGGCCGTGCCCGACCTCGCCGCCGCGGTCGCCGCATACGAGGGACCGGCGCTCACCGGGCACATCCTCGACGCCATCGACCAGTATGTCGACGAGCCGTGGCTGCGGCTCGTGGCCCGCTACATCGAGCCCGCCGCCGGAAACCGACTCGCCGCCGCCGCCAAGATCACCCCTCTCTTCGGCACCTACGGCCGGCGCCGCCCCGAGATGATCCGCGCCTGGGCCGCCGGCGACGAAACCGGCGACGACACCGGCCCCGCCGGCACCCCCGTCCCGGAGGCCGATTCGTGGCAGCCCCGGCTGTGGCGCCTGGTGCGGGAGCGAATCGGGGAGCCGGCCCTCGCCGAGCTGCTGACCGAGGGGCTCGAGCCGATCCGCAGCGGCGCCATCGAACTCGACCTGCCCGACCGCATCGCGGTCTACGGGCTGACCGCCGCCGACCCGCTCGAGCTCCAGGTGCTCACCGCCCTCGGCGAGCAACGCGACGTCCACCTCTATGTGCTCCATCCGTCGCCGGCGCTGTGGGACGCCGTGGCCGGCAAGGGTGTTCCCGCACACATGCCACGCGGCACCGACCCCACCGCCCAGCTCGGGCGCCACCCGATGCTCGCATCGTGGGGGAGAGACGCCCGTGAACTCCAACTCCTCCTCGCTGCCCACGGGCTCACTGCAGACCCGATAGACGACACCTATCCGGAACCAGGCAGCGTCCTTACCCGCCTCCAGGACGACATCCGCGCCAACCGGCCCCTCGCCTCCGACGATGCCCTCGCCGCCGCCGTCACCGAAGGCGCCGACCGGTCTCTCCAGATCCACGTCACCCACGGCGCCCGCCGCCAGGTCGAGGTCGCCCGCGACGCCATCCTCCACGTGCTCAATGCCGACCCGACCCTCGAGCCGCGCGACATCGTCATCATGACCCCGGACCTGGCGACCTTCGCCCCGTTGCTCGAAGCCGCCTTCCCCGCCGACAACGGCAGCCAGGACTCCGGCCTGCCCGACCTGCGGCTGCGCATCGCCGACCGTTCACCTGCGGCCATCAATCCCCTGGTGCGCTTCGCCGCCACCGTGCTCGACCTCGCCGACTCCCGCCTCGAGGCCAACGTGGTGCGCGAACTGGTCACCCGGCCGGTCGTCCAGCAGCGCTTCGGGTTCGACCTCGACACCGCCGGGTCGATCATCAGCGTCATCGACGACGGCCACATCAGCTGGGGCCTCGACGCCACCGATCGGGCCGCCTGGCACGCCGGCGACTCTGCCGAGCGCACCTGGAGCCGGGGCCTCGACCGGGCCCTCGCCGGCGTCTTCTACAGCGACGACCCCGTCAGGGTGGTCGCCACCACGGCCCCGCTCGACGGAATCGAAGGCCAGGAGGCCGCCCCCGTGGGGTTGCTCGCCGCCATCATGGACCGCATCGTTACCATCCGCGACATGCTCGCCGAGCCGCTGCCGGCCTCGCAGTGGGCCCGGGCCATCTCGAACAGCGTGCGCCTGCTGGCGGCCCCCGGCTGGGACGACGAGTGGCAGCTCGGCCAGCTCGAACGCCTCCTCGCCGAGACCTTCCCGCCGCCGGCCCCCGGCGCCCCCGACCCGAGGCTGTCGCTCCCCGAAGCCCGCGGCGCCATCGCCGGCTGGACCGAGACCCGCCCCAGCCCGCTGCACTTCCGCACCGGCGACGTCACCGTGTGCACCCTGGTGCCGATGCGCTCGGTGCCGTACCGGGTGGTGTGCCTGCTGGGGATGGACGACGACCGCTTCCCCCGCTCCAGCCGCAGCGACGGCGACGACCTCCTCCTCACCGACGAGATCGTCGGCGACTTCGACCGCAGCGCCCAGGACCGCCAGCTGCTCCTCGACGCGGTGATGGCCGCCGGCGACCAC
>CAMYJM010000353.1 GCA_947258635.1 uncultured Acidimicrobiaceae bacterium | reverse complement strand
CGGCGGCGTCGACGACGCTGGGGTGGGTGAGCAACAGGGCCTCCAACTCGGCGGGCGGGACCTGGAATCCCTTGTATTTGATCAACTCTTTGAGCCGATCAACCACGTAGTAGTGGTCGTGCTCGTCAACATGCCCGATATCCCCGGTGTGGAAGAAGCCGTCGGCGTCGATGCAGTCGGCGGTGGCCTCGGGGTTGTTGAGGTAGCCCTTCATCACCTGGGGACCCCGGATCCAGATCTCGCCGTCTTCGCCGACGCCGCAGTCCTTTCCGGTTTCCGGGTCGACGATTCGCACTTCGGTGAGCGGCAGGGCCCATCCGATGGAACCGGGACGCGAATGGCCCAGCATCGTTGAATGGGTGACGGGGCTCGTCTCGGTGAGACCGTAACCCTGGACCACCTCGGCGCCGGTGCGTCCCGCCGCCTCCAGGGCGACGTCGGCACCGAGCGGCGCCGCTCCCGAGAAGATGACTTTGAGCGCCGATAGGTCGTATTCGTCGACGAGGGGGTGCTTGGCCATGGCGAGGACGATCGGCGGCACGATGTAGGCGCGCGTCACCTTGTGGTCTTCGAGGATCCCCAGGAAGAGCTCGAGATCGAAGCGCGGCATGGTCACGACGGTGGCGCCGTTGGCGATTGCCCCGTTCATCAGCACCTGCATCCCGTAGATGTGGAAGAAGGGCAACACGGCGACCAGGACTTCCCCGCCCGGCGTCATTTCGAGAATCGGCTCTGCCTGGGCCAGGTTGGCCACCAGATTGCGGTGGCTCAGCATCACGCCCTTGGAGAGACCCGTGGTGCCCGACGAGTAAGGAAGCACCGCGATGTGCTCGGCCAGGTCGACCGGGACCTGGTGGGTGACGCGGGCCTCGCCGATCAAGGTGTGGAAAGGAGTCGAGCCCTCGGCGCCATCGAACGTGTAGATCTCGTCGACGTGGGTGCCGGCCGCCGCCTCCTGCGCCGTCTCGAGGAACATCCCGATCGTGACCATGTACTTGGCCCCGGCATCGACGAGCTGGTGGAGCACCTCGTGAGCCGTGTAGGTCGGGTTGATGGTGGTCGCGGCGCCGCCAAGCAACGCGACGGCGTGAAACGCCACGGCGTACTCGGGGATGTTCGGCGCCATGATGGCGAACACGTCGCCTTTGCCAAAGCCCACCTCGGCGAGCCCACCGGCCGTGCGGAAGATGGCCTCCCGCAACTCAGCGTAGGTCAGCGTGCGCCCCGTCATCCCGTCGACCAACGCCGCCTTCTCGGGATGATCGTCCACCCGCCGCAGAAAGAACTCAGTGATCGATACGTCCGGGATGTCAACCGATCCCACAGGGCTCGTCAGGATTGCCACGGGTCTCCTCAAGGCTTGCGTGCGTGCAGAATAGGTCGCGAGTTTCGGCTCCCGCGGCGAGCGCGATAGCGTTGCCCGATGCCAGCAACACCGCGCGCCGGCGCCCTGGTCGAATTGGAGATCGATGACATCGCCCATGGGGGCGAAGGAGTGGGCCGCGTCGACGGCAAGGCCCACTTCGTCTCAGGAGTGGTTCCCGGCGAGACGGTCGTCGGGCGCATCGCCAAAGACGGCGGATCCTGGGCCCGGGCCGAGTTGGTGGAGGTGCGAACGCCTTCCCCGGATCGGATCGACCCGCGGTGCCCTCACGCGACCCGGTGCGGCGGCTGCCAATGGCAGCACGCCACCTACGATGCACAACTCGCCTGGAAACGCAACACCGTCGTTTCCCAGCTGCAGCACATCGGCAAGATCGCAGAACCGCCGGTGAGGGACGTAGTCGCGCCCGGGCCGCCGTTTGGCTACCGCAATCGTATGGACTTCAAAGTCCACGGCGGGCGGCCGGCAATGCATCGGGCCCGATCTCATGAAATGGTGCCGCTCGAAGTGTGTGAGCTCCTCGATCCCAAGCTGGCGGCGGTGTTCGGCCGTTTGGGAGATCTCGAAGGCGTCTCCCAATTCGTCTTGCGCGCCGCAACCAACACAGACGACACGTTGATGATCGTCAGCGGGGACATCCCCGATCACGCCGCCGACTGGCGCGTGCCGCTGGCGCAAGAACAGGGCAAGACGATTACCGGCCTCGCCGGTGCCGCCCGGATCACCGAAGAGATCGACGGCACCAAGTTCCGCATCACCGGCAACACCTTCTTTCAGAACAACAGCCACGGGGCGGCCGTCCTCGTCGAGCTCGTGCGGAGCGCCCTCCAGCCCGAGGCAATGGACACGCTGCTCGACGCGTATGCCGGAGTCGGCCTGTTCGGCGGCGGCCTCGCCGGCGACGTCGGGCGGGTTATCGCCGTCGAGTCGAACCGGGTCGCCGCCGCCGATCTGCAGCACAATCTCAAGAAGGTCGGCATCGACCACCGGGTGATTCGCGGCAAGATGGAGTCGGTCGGCGGCCATCTCGATGAGTATGCCGACCTGGCCGTGGCCGATCCGCCACGCACCGGCCTGGGGGAAGCCGGCATCGCCGCCGTGACGGCAACGAGCCCCCGCCGGCTCGCCTACGTGTCGTGCGATCCGGCGAGCTTGGCCCGCGACGCGGCTCTGCTCGCCGACGAGGGATACCAGCTGACGGAGGTCACGCCGGTGGACATGTTCCCGCAGACATTCCACATCGAAGCCGTGGCGACGTTTGCGCTCGTCTAGGCGCGCCGGTCATCAGCCACGTTCCCGACAACCGCAAAGAGGCAGTGGAGGAGACCCGCTAGATCTCGTCGAGCAGCTGCTGGCGCTTCTCGGCGTACTCGGCCTCGGTGATGACACCATCACGGTGGAGCCGGGCGAGGCGCTCGAGGCGCTCCGTGGCGTCCGGCTGCGTCGAACCGGAGACGGCGGCCGCCTGCGCCTGCGCCAGCGCCGTGGTGCGTTCCTCCCGTACCCGGTACAGCAGGGCCTGGAACTCGTCGGGCTTTGGAATGTCGTTGAAGGGGCTCTGGCCGCTCTCGCCGGCCGACTCGATCAGCAGGTCGCCCGCCCCCAACAGCCGCTCGATCACGTTTTGGCTGAAAAGCACATTGGCGATGTTCTCGAGCGAGATTTCGACGCCGGTGCGAGAGATGACGCCAGATCGTGTGATCAGTCGCTCATTGGTGAGGATGTATGATGTGAACCACCACTTGATCAGCGGGCCCGCCACCAGAGGTATCAGAGCGACGACGACCACGAGGGACGTGATCAGATCGATGGTCCCGTCATCAGGTGGGATCGTCGAGTTGACGAGCACGATGGCCACGATCCCGCCAACCAGCCACAAAGCGGGGATGAACAACAACCGCCAGTGGGGCCGGAACTCGCGGACGACCCGCTCCCCCTCGGTCAACAGTTTCTCTGAGTAAGCCATGGAAGAAGAGTACTCGGTGGTGTGGTGGCCAAGTTCGCTAAGTGGCCCGCAGAGGACCGATACGACGTATCTCCACGGTGAACCCACCGGCCGACGTAGGCAGGCGGGGTTCGACGTCGGGCCGGCTCCCGTCGACTCCCCCGATATCACTCTGCCCGATGAAGGTGCACCCCGGAAGGCCCGCGAAGGCCTCGAACTCGAGTTTGGCCGGGTCTGGTTCGTGCGCATCGGGATCGGTCTCCTC
>CAMYJM010000352.1 GCA_947258635.1 uncultured Acidimicrobiaceae bacterium | reverse complement strand
CGCACCTGGCCTACGTTGACGCCCGCGACCAGGCAGTAGCAGCTCGCCGGGCGCTCGAATTCGAGACCACGAGCTATGTGACGGCATACCTGGCTGCGGACGACTCTCGGGTCTCCGAGCCGCTGTGCGAGCTCCTCCCCCGGCTGTATCCCCCGATCGGTGACCGGGCCGAACCCCTGGTGGGTGCACAGAGCGCCATTTCGAACCAGCACGCGGCCGCAGTCCTGGGCTGGAGACCCCAGCACTCCTGGAGGACGTTGGCCACCGCGGCAAGGATCCGAGGGACTACCAAAGCCGCGGTGCGCAAGAGCATCCGCAGGGCGGCACCAGCCGGCCTCTTTGAGCGGCTACGAGCCCTGCGCCGGATGCGGTGACTCGATTCGCCAATCGCCGGCACGGATTAGCATGCTTCGCCACGAGACAGGAGTCGCCCGTGTTGAGACATCTCAGGTCGAGCCGGACAGGGGACGCGCCCGCAGGTGGGTCAGATCGCCTGGTGGCGGCGCGGTCCCTCCCCGCCCGCCGGCCCAACTCCCGGATCGGCGGCGCGTCACCCTGATGACCGACCCCGGGACCCTTTCCCCATCGCTGCCGTCGATTGACGCCATCGCGGACGCGTTCGAAGCCGCGGCCGACCGGGCTCCGACCGTTGACCGCTGGTTCCGGATCGCCGATGCCACCGTCCAGGTGCGGATTGTGGGGGAATCCCTCGTGACGCCCCTGACGCGAGCGCTCGCCCATCTCGCGATCGACCCGACCCCCAGGGCCGATCTCGTCGTTCACAGCTGGGATACGGCCGGCTCCGGCGTCGCGCCGGATCTTCCTCCGGTCGATCCCAAGATACGGGAAGCCGCCGTGGTCGAAGCCCCCGACGGCGGGCCCCGGAGGTGGGGGTCCCCGGCCATCGTCAGCGATTCTGCCGAGGGCTGGGCACTATGGCGGCCCGGGTTTGCCTCTCTCAGCATGGTGGCAAGCGGCGGCGAACGTGCCTGGCACTGGGTGGAGGCGGCCGCAGGTATCCAGTATTGGGACGTGAGCGCCCCGTTCAAGGCGATCTTCCATCGGTGGGCCCGCGAGCGCGGGATGCAACTGGTGCACGGCGGTGCCGTCGGCACGGACGAGGGTGCCGTGCTCATCGTGGGGAGCCCGGGGTCCGGCAAGTCGACAACCTCACTGGTTTGCCTCGATGCAGGAATGCAGTATCTCGGCGACGACTATGTCATGGCCGGTCTCAGACCCGAACCGCGAGTTCACAGCGTTTCGTGCGCTGCCAAGCTCGAGGTGCCCCAGGCCAAGAGATACTCCCACCTGATGCCGACCATCTGGAATGCGGACCGGCTCGACGAGGAGAAGGCCGTGGGCTTCGTCGACCACCATCCGGGCGCCGCCGTCGGGTCCCGTCCGCTGCGGGCGATCATCGTGCCCCGGGTCAGCGGGCTCGCCAACACCACCGTCAGAGAGCTGTCGGCCGGGGCGGCGCTGTTTGCCCTTGCTCCAAGTACGATGATCCAGATGCCGGGCTCGCGCGAGGAAGAGTTTGCGGCAATGGCCGAAATGGTGAGGCACGTCCCGACCGTCGGCGTCGATCTGGGCTCCGATCTGGCCACGATCGCGCCGGTCATCGTCGAAGTGATCCACGGATGACCGCTCCCACCGCCGTCTCGGTCATCATTCCGACGTTCAACCGGTCGGCGGCGGTCCGCGACGCCATCGAATCGGTTCGTTCACAAGACGTGGTCGGCGGCTGCGAGATCCTCGTGGTCGACGATGGATCGACCGATGACACCCCGGCGATCCTGGGAGGCTACGACGATATCGTCGTAATCCGCCAAGAGAACAGCGGGCCGAGCGCGGCTCGCAATCGCGGTATTGAAGCAGCCAGGGGCGAGTTCGTGGCCTTTCTCGACAGCGACGACCTGATGGCACCGGGCCGCCTCCAAGCCCAGCTCGATTTCCTCCAGGCGCACCCCGACGTCGACGGCGTGCTCGGTCGGCAGGTCATAGAGTCCATCGACGGTGGAGAGCCACCCCCGCTGCCGGTCGACCCCGTGTTCGGCGACCCGGGTGGAATCAACTTGATCACGGTCATGATCTCGGCCGAATGGCTGCGGTCTGTTGGAGGGTTCGACGAGACACTGCGGCGTGGCGAGGACCGCGACCTGCTATTCCGCTTGAAAGAGAAGGGTGCCCGCATAGACGTCCTCGACCAGGTTGTGCTCACGAGGCGGCTCGGAGCCGACAGTCTGACCTTCGAGCCGCGTGAAGGGCCCACCCTCGCCGGAATGGTTGCGGCCCACCTGAGGCGGGCGCGCCAGACAGAGCCGACTGAGCCAGATCAGCCTGCAGCGGAGTAGCTGGGCGGCCCGGGGCCACTCACTCCTGCTCGCCGACCACCCTCCTGACCCTTCGTTTCACACGGTGCGCCGCGTCGGCGGGTGACTCGATGCCGTAGACGGCAGCCGCGAACGTGATGAACCCGGACGGGCTGATGCCGCGGTCTTGGGCACGTACCCCGCGCCGGTACCACGCCGGGAGCCTGAGGAGACGGCGGCCGTTGCGGTGTGTCCAGGCGCCGATGCGATCGGCCGGTCGCGCCTTGTACTCACCGTGCCACTTCGCCGCGCCGGCGCCCAAGGACGCGCCTACTTCATCGATCAAGATGCCTATCGACTCGTGGAGTGGGACCGCCAGCGGCGTCCGGTCGTAGCGGGCCGACACCTGAGACCAGTCGACCGCGGGATCAGCCCGGCGGGCCACGAACGCGACGTCGGCGAGACCCTGCAGCCACGAGTCCCGCGTCGCCGCCGCGTTGGTTGCTGCCTCCACCATCGCATCGGTGACGTCCAACGTGGATGATGCGAAGCCGTTGCCGTCCAGCGACACAAGGCGGGCCGACAGCTCATGGTCGGGAGCCTCAGACCAGCCGGGCCCGTATACCGACCCGCGAACATCCACGACACCGCCACCTGGAGTGGCGAGCAACGTAGGTAGGCCCCACCCGTAGCCCCGCGCCGACCCCACCGTGACAAACCCCCGTCGCGAGAGGAGGCCGACCGCGCGTGAGAGCAGGTCGACAGTGCTCTCGCCATCGACGGGAAGGACGACCACTCTGACTGCCGGAATCATCCGCGCCCCCAGGTCGTCATATGCGGTGAGAGCCAGCGGGAGGCCGGCCACCACTGCATGGCCGATGCCGGCTCCGTCCAGCACTCGGATTGCGGTGGCCACAGCCGCAACGTGCTGCTGATTACGGTACCAGCTCTTGCGATAGACGCCGCGGAGCCGGTCGAGCTCGGGAGGGGCCAGCTCCCGCTGCGAGAGGCCGCGGAACAGCAGCGGAAGCAGCCGATGGCTCGAACCGTCCACCGAATCGAGATCGGTCGTCTCGCACCAGCGGGTCATGTTGCGCCCGGCGTCATCTCCGACGAGCAGAACTCCGCGCAGGAGCGTCATCTGGTCAGGGGTCATGTTCACCGCGAACTCCGGTAGTAGTCCCCACCCTCTCCCTCGTCGGAGGGCGCCTCCAGCCAGGCTGACAGGTCCCGATCCAACAGGTCCTGAAGTTGCTCGATGTCATGCCGGTAGCCCTCGGTGAGCC
>CAMYJM010000351.1 GCA_947258635.1 uncultured Acidimicrobiaceae bacterium | reverse complement strand
GTCGGCGACGCCGGCCAGCACCTGGTGGGCATCGGCGAGGTCCCCCGCGGACCGAGAACGGGCTCCCTGGAGGTCACGGATACGATCGACCTCGCCAACCCGACGCTGGACTTCGGCGATGAAGTGGTGGACATGGTGCCGGCCGACCGCCTCACGGCGCTGCTCGCCCACGGTCCCGTCGTCGATCCAGAGAGCGCCACCGTTGCCGATGGCGACGGTCTGTACGCCCTCGTCGACGCTGCCCCTACCGGGCGCCAGGTCGTGATCAACCCCGACGCCGGCCGGCTCGAGTTCGGCCAACCGCTTCCATCGAGCGGGACGCTCACCACGACTTACCACATCGGCATGTGGGATGTGAGCACGGTGCGCTTCTCCGGCGATATCAGCCTCGAGGCGTTCGCCGACGACTCGAGCGAGGTAGCGGCCCTCAGCCGCAACGTGGCGGAGCTGCTCGCCACCCCGGACGGCGCTTTCACCAGGCTGGCACCCCTCTCGTGGGGCCAAGTCGTGCCGGCGACGGCGGGCTCCCGCCCGGCTCATTCTCAGATTCTTCGCTACCGATTCGATTTCGAGTTGGAGCAAGTAACGCTGCCCACAGGAGGCGGTGTCATCGACACGGTGGAGGTCACGTCGGCCACCGACAGTGCGAGGGAAGAGTTCGACGTGACCCGAGAAGGGAGCGGTGTATGAGCGAGACCATTGCGCAGATGGACAAGCCCGGCACGTACGTCGAGGTAAGAGCCGAAGGCCTGATCGCGGCCGCCGCGCCGGCAACCGGCAACATCGGAATCGTCGGGACGGCGGCGAAAGGCGTCGTCGGTGAAGTGGTGGCCCTCGGGTCGTACTCCGAGGCGCTCGACGCGTTCGGAGCCTACGATCCCATCGGCGATCCGCTGACGGCAGACCATCCGTTGACACTGGTACGGGCGCTCGAGCAGGCATATGCCGGAGGGGCCCGCAACGTGTTCGCGGTGCGCGCCGCCAACGGCGACCCGGCGGTCGCGTCGCTCGCCGTGCAGGCTGAGGGAGCCCAACCCGGCTTCACGCTCTCTGCCAACGTGGGCGGCACCTGGGGCGACCTGATCAACGTCGCGACGGAGTCCAACACCGTCGACGGCTCGACGGTGTGGTCACTGACCCTCACTTACCGCAACACCAAGGAGGTCTATCGCGGCGCCAACGTGGGCGAGATCCATGCCCAGCTCATCGATCCGGACCGGGGTTCGTCGCTGGTTGTCGCCGGCACCGTGGACAACGCCGGCAGCGGCTTCGAAGTGATCAGTCAGACGCTGGCTGGTGGATCCAACGGAGCAGATGTCTCCACGGCCGACCTCGCCGCCGCGCTGGCGGCACTCACCGACGAACCGGTCAACATCCTGCTGGTCGGCGGCGGCTCGGTTCAGGCCCACGGCAACATCGTGCTGGCCCACCTCGAGCAAACGGAAAACGACGGCAAAGAGCGGATCGCCTTCCTCGGCGGCACGTCCGCAGGCACGGCAACGGCGGCTGATGATCTCATCGATGACACGACGGCCGTGAGCGATGACCGGGTCGTGGTGTGCGCCCCTGGAATGATCGCCACGGATGCGCCGTCCGATGCCACCGTCAATCTGCCGCCGGCGTACACCGCGGCGATGGTGGCAGGGAAGGCGGCGACGCTGGCGCCCCATATCAGCCTCACCAACAAGGGGCTGCCGATGACACCAGATGTCCGCTACTCGAGTGCGCTCGTGTCCCGGCTGCTCGGGGCCCGGATTCTGATGGTGCAACAGAAGTTCGGTGCTCAGGTCGTCAAGGCCATCACGTCGGCAACCAAGCCTTTCGATCAGATCAGCATCCGCCGGACCGTGGACTACGCCAAAGCGGGCGTACGGTCGGGATCCGATCCTTACATCGGCCGACTCAACAATGCCCGCGTCAGAGCTGCCCTCAAGGCGACGCTGGACGGCTTCCTGTCGCAGATGGTGCTGGATGAGATGTTGATCAGCTACGACCTCTCGGTTGAGGCGTCGCGGGCACAAGAGATCCGCGGCATCGCCTCGGTCATCATGACGCTGCGACCCACGTTCTCGATCGACTTCATCCGCGTCACCATGAATCTCGAGTAGCCCAAGGAGTTAACGCATGGCAAACAGCAATGTCTACACAGGGATGGACGGCTCCATCACGGTAGCCGTCGACAATCCCGATTCGGTCGAAGGGGCCGCGGCCCAGCTCGTGGCGGAGAACTTCGAGCTCGGACCCGTCGGGCGTGCTCTGGACGTGACGGTTGAAGTCACCTCGGAGATCCGTCCGTTCCACGAGATCGGCCAGCGCTACCCGACGGAGCTGCGACCCGGGAATGTCAACGTGGCCGGAACTATCGGCCGAGCGCACATCAACGGGGCGCTGCTCCATCTCATGCTCGGCGATGCCGGGGCCGGCACGCGCCCCCAAGGAGCCTTCGTGAGCCCCACCTTCAACTTGTCGCTTCAGCTCGAGAACCCGGCCCAGCCGGGCAACCGATCGACGATGACCGTGCACGGTGTGAAGCTCGATGGCTGGAACTACCACATGCCCGAAGACGAGTTTGTTCTCGAAGAGGCGAGTTGGGTCGGATCCTGGATTTCGATCCAGGACGAGTCGGCGTAGGTCGCGGCGATGCTGACCGCGGCCGATCTACTGGCGGGATCTGACAACACGCACAGCGTGGAAGTGCCCGAGCACTTGCTCACCGCCGCCGTCGAGGGTGCCCGGATCGTGGAGCTCCGGCCGCTCGTTCTGGCCGACGTCGCCCGGCTCAACAAGGCGGCGCGTCAGGACGGCGAGTTGAGCAGTGCGCTGATGATCCAGCAGGCGTTGGTCGATCCGAAGCTCACGCTCGACCAGGTGCACGGCCTTCCGGCGGGGCTGGTCGAGTTCCTCGTCGGTGAGATCAATCGTGTCAGCGGGCTGAGCCTAGACGCCGACGACATTACGCAGCTCATCCAAGAGCCGCTGACGCGAGCCGTCTTCGTGCTGTCCCAGGAGTTCGGTTGGAGCCCGGACCGATGCGCCGAGCTGACCGTGGGCCAGGTGCTGTTGTACATAGAGATGCTGGGGCGAGGAGAGCGTCCATGAATCGGACCGGGGCGGGGCTGGTCGACGTCGCTCGTCACCTTACGGGGCCGATGGCCGGTGTCCACCGTGCCGTCACGGATTCGCCGGGACGCATCGCCACCCGGGCATTCGAACGCCTCGGCGGTGACTGCCACGACCTCGAGATGCTCGAGCGAGCGCTCGATCGGCTGCCCGGGCTCCCGGAACCGGCGGACTCGGTCGGCTCGCGCCGGCCGCGGCGTAGTCGGACACCACACCGTTCGGCAACCCGGCAAGACGGGGCGCCCGACAGCCAAGGAGTCAATGGCGGCAACCGCCGGTCGGATGGCGGCGCGGCGGGCGACTCGGGAAATGGGGAGGCGCCGCCACGCAACACCCGCAGGCCAGCACCTCCCGCCTGGCCGCAGCGCGATTACCCGGTGGCTACCGGACCGAGGCTCGGCTCTTACCCTGGCCACCCGGAGGAACTCCCCCCGCAACCTCCGGCAGTCGGTCGGCAGCCTCTCGACCGGCCGCTCCCGCTCCAGGAC
>CAMYJM010000350.1 GCA_947258635.1 uncultured Acidimicrobiaceae bacterium | reverse complement strand
CGCGGCGTGACGAGACCGTCGAGCGGATCACCGAGCTCAAGCTGCGTCTGGGGCACGACCAGAGTCTCGAGTCGATCAACCGGCTGCTTGCGGAGATCCATGAGCGGGAAACGATCCTCGCTCAGGTCGAGCGCCTGTCGGAGGTCAATCCGATGCTGGGCCACCGGGGGTGCCGCCTCGGCGTCGTCTATCCCGAGATCACCGAGATGCAGGTGCGGGCGATTGCGACGGCGGCGGTTCGCTGCAAGGAGCGCGGCGTGGTGGTCCTCCCGGAGATCATGGTGCCGTTGGTGGCGTTCTCGTCGGAGTACGACAATCAGCAGGAGATCGTCCGCAAGGTGGTCGAAGCGGTGCTCACTCAACATGGCATGCGAATCGACTACCTGGTGGGCACGATGATCGAACTGCCGCGGGCGGCGCTCACCGCGGCGGCGATCGCGGAACAGGCCGAGTTCTTCAGCTTCGGCACCAACGACTTGACGCAATCGACCATTGGCCTGAGCCGCGACGACTCGAGCCGCTTCCTCCCCGGCTACGTGCAGCGGCGGCTGATCGACAGGGACCCGTTCCAGTCCCTCGACCAGACCGGCGTCGGTGAGCTGGTGCGGATCGGCGTCGAGCGGGGTCGATCCACCCGACCCGATCTCAAGATCGGGGTGTGTGGGGAACACGGCGGCGACCCGGCCTCGATCGCGTTCTTCCGCCGAGTCGGGCTCAACTACGTGAGCTGCTCCCCCTACCGGGTGCCGGTCGCCCGGCTGGCTGCGGCTCACATCGAGCTGGCAATGGAGGCGGAATAGATGCGTTCGTTGTGCCTAAAACGGTGCTATAGCCCCCGATTAAGCACAACGAACGCAGGTGGTTTCGCCTAGAGCTTGCTCCAGGCGTCCTGCTCGGCCATGTCGATGATCGTGTATGCCATCGCCAGGGCGCCGTCGCGGATGGCCCGGTCGCCGGCCGGCGTGATGGTGTGGGCGGCGAAGTCGGCTTGGTGGTTCACCGCCGGAGCGGAGTTGATGCCGATCATGGGGTGAATTGCCGGCACGATTTGGCTGACATTGCCCATATCGGAAGAACCGCCGCCCAGACCGGTCTCCGCCTCGGTCGGCATCGGGCGTCCCAGCGCCTCTGAGTTGGCGGCATACAGCGCTGTCATGACCGGGCTGTTGATCATGTTGAGGTAGGGGTGGCCGGCGGAAGTCAGCTCGAGCCGGCAGCCCGTGGCGGTGGCGGCGCCTTCGAAGCACGCCGTGACCTTCGGGACCAGCTCCTCCAGGCGCTCCTTGCCGGCGGAGCGGATCCCCCACGTCGACTTCGTGTACGACGGGATGATGTTGGACGCATCGCCACCCTTGTCGATGATGCAGTGGACCCGGTCGTCTCCGAGCAGCGCCTGGCGGAGTGTTGCGACGTTCAAATACGCCTGAACGAACGCGTCGAGGGCGTTGATCCCCGCTTCAGGGGCGAAGGCGGCATGGGACTCCTTGCCGAAGTACTCCACGGTGTAGCTCTCCCGCGCCTGGAAGGAGGGGTCGAGCTGATCGTCCGGTCCCGGGTGGACCATCATCGATGCCGCGGCGTCTTCGAATGCGCCGGCGTTGATCAGGTCGACCTTGCCGCCGCCGCCCTCCTCGGCCGGCGTGCCGAGGACCGTCACCCGGATGCCCAATTCGTCGACCAGCTCGGCGACCGCGATGCCGGCGCCAAGTGCCGCGGTGGCGATGATGTTGTGCCCACAAGCGTGTCCGACCACTGGAAGGGCGTCATACTCGCAGCAGATGACGACACGGGGCCCGGTGGTCCCGACCGTGGCGGCGAAGGCGGTCTCGAGGCCATGCGTCGGGTAGTCGACCCCGAAGCCGTGGGCGCCGAGGAATTCGCTCAGCTTGCGGGACGTCTCGAACTCCGCGAAGCCCAGCTCGGGGTTGTCGTACATCCACTTCGAGGTCGCTCGAAGATCTTCCTCCACCGCGCTGAATGCCGCCTCGGCAGCTTGCTTGTTACTCATGGGGGCACTGTAGCCCTTGCGTTCGTTGTGTTTACAGCGCGCGATCTCGGCGGACTTAGCACAACGAACCCGAGGTTCGGTACGCTCGGGTGCCATGACCGCACCCCGCCTCCCCGAGTCCATTGTCGGCGCTGCCCGTGACGGCCGCCAGTCTCTCTATGCCGCGGTCGCCGAGATCGGTGGCACGCCGCTGCGTGGCGGCGACGGCGCGCTGATGCTCTACGTGGGGACCGGCGACGGGGTTGCCGTCCGCCACTGGCTCGACATCTTCCCGCCACTCCCGGACTTCACCCGGTTCGAGGGTACCGATCTGTGGACGGCATCTCTCGACATTCCGGAGGATGCCCGATTCGACTACAAGCTGGCGGTGAGCAGCCATGGCCGGCAGCGCCTCAAGCTCGATCCCCTCAATCCGAAGCGGGCGCCGAACCCCTGGGGCCCCAACTCCGAGCTGCGGGGCTCGGCCTACGCGCCCCCTGCCTGGACCCGGCTCAACGATGGGGTCCCCCACGGCAATGTCTCGCGCCATGAGTTCAACTCGGCGACATTCGGCGAGGACCGCGCCGTTCACCTGTATCGGCCGGCCGGCGGTGGGGCGAGTGCTCTGCTGGTGGTCCACGACGGGGACGACTATCTCGAGTTTGCCCGGTTTGCCACGGTGCTCGACAACCTCATCGCCGCCCGCGATATCCCCCCGGTTGCCGCCGTGCTGAGCGGCCCGGTCGACCGTCGCGGTGAATACCGGGCCAACCCCGCCCACGCCACCTTCATCGTCGACGAAGTGTTGCCGCGCGCTCGCGCCGAGACGGAGACCGACTCGGCGATTGCCATGGGGGCGAGTCTGGGCGGCGTGGCTTCCCTTCATGCGGCGTGGGCTCATCCCGGCGTCTTCGATGGACTGATCCTCCAGGCGGGCTCGTTCGTCGCCAAGCTGGGCGGGCCGTTTCATCGCGGGCCCGTGTTTGGCCCCGTCGTGCGGTTCATGCGCAACTTCAACGACCGCCCGGGGGCCATGCTGGGTCGGGTCCATATCTCGTGCGGGAGCTACGACGGTTTGATCAACGAAGCCCGTTCGATGACCGAGTTGCTGTCGGCGCGGGGCGCAACAGTCGGGTTCACCGAATCGGCGGCTGGTCACGATTGGAGAGCGTGGCGGGATTTGTTGCGGCCGGCGCTGGTTCATGTGCTCGGCCCCGGGAAAGGAAACCATGACTGAGATTCGGCGAATCGGCCTGTCGCTCGGTGCCGACCTGTGCTGGCCGGCTTTCTATGAGGACATCATCGCCAAGCTCGACCCCACCTTCGTGGTCGGTGGCGATGCGGTGAAGGTGGAGATCGAGCGGGTCACCATCGAGCCCTTCGCGTTGCGGGCTCCGGTCAAGTACGACGTGCTGCTCGACCGGCTGACCCACTGGTATCACACCAGCCGGGAGTGGATCAAGAAGGCGATCATCATGAACGGGACCTACGTGCTCAACAACCCGTTCACGCTTCAGTCCATGGAGAAGCACACGTCGTATGTCGCCATGATGCGCCTCGGCATGCCGATCCTCGTATGTCGCCATGATGCGCCTCGGCATGCCGATCCCGGAGACGTGGATGCTTCCGCCGAAGGAGTACGCCCAGACCGCCGACCTCGATGTCACGTTGGCGACGTACGCTCAGATGTTCGACCTGGCGGCCGTCGGCGAACGGGTGGGATATCCGGCGTTCCTCAAGCCGTACGACGGCGGCGCCTGGGTCGGCGTCTCCCGCGTCGATGGCCCCGCCGAGCTCAAGGAGGCATACGACGGATCGGGGACGCGGCTGATGCACCTGCAGCAGGCAGTGGACCCGTTCGACCTGTTCGTGAGGGCGCTCGGCATCGGCCCGCAGGTCAACGTCATTCGGTACGACCCGGCCGCACCGCTGCACGACCGCTACAAGGTGGACTTCGGATTCGTCGACGCCCAAGAGCAACGGATGCTCGAAGACATGGTGCTGACGATCAACGCATTCTTCGGCTGTGACTTCAATTCGTGCGATTCTCTCAGGAGGGAGGGGGTGTTCCACCCGATCGACTTTGCCAACCCGTGCCCGGACTCCCAAGTGACCTCGTTGCACTATCACATCCCATGGCTGGTCAAGGCCAAGATCCGGTGGTCGCTGTTCTGCGCCGTCACCCGCCGGCCGATGCAGCTCACCCCTCAGTGGGAC
>CAMYJM010000349.1 GCA_947258635.1 uncultured Acidimicrobiaceae bacterium | reverse complement strand
TCGGCTCCGGCCGAATTGGCGATGTGGCTTCGATAGGCCAGGCCGAGCTCGTAGTCGCCGTCGTTGGGACCTTCCGGGCTCCTGGTCAACCAGACGGCAGCCGCCGCCGGGACGGCATCGCCCGCCGAGATCACGCCGGTCGCCCAGTCGACGTCGTGCGGCTCCAGGAGCAGCGCCCGCAACCGGGCGGCGACGTCGAGGTTGACTTCCTTCTCCGCAAGGCCTGTGGGGCCGACGCCGCCCCAGTCACGGTCGCCGTGGCCGGGATCCACCACGATGGTCGCCCGAGCCAGGTCGGCCTCTCCCGGCGAGCCGGCGCCCCGCGCCTTGCCGATGACCTCCACATCTCGTTGGCGCACCCACAACGTCTCGTTGCATGTGGCGATGACCTCCAGAAACCCGCCGACGCGCTTGTCGAACCCGAGGAGGATGCCTTCGTGGATCGTGTAAACGGGATCGTCGCGATCCTCGTCGTAGACCGGGGCGCCGCCCGCCGGTACGAGCGCCAGTCCGGCCCCGATCACCGGAGGACTGGTCGAGGTCGTCGTGGTTGACGACGGTGCCGGGCCGAGGACTGTCGAAGAAACCGGAACTGAGCCGGGCACGGTCGTCTCGACCGCCCGGGCCGCACCCATGATGCCGCCGTCGGCCGTGCACGCCCCTGCCAGAGCGGCCAGAAGGCAGAGCGAGGCGAGAAGTCGTCTGGTCATCTCGGCGTGCATTATGGATGACCCGGCTCACTCGGCGAGTTAGGTCGGACCACGCCGGGTACGAGACGTCGGCGAGCCCCGACTATGACAGCCGCCGCGTGACGGACTTCATCTCCATAAAGAGTCGGAGGTAGTCGGGCCCGCCGGCTTTGGCGTTGGACCCCGACATGTTGAACCCGCCGAAGGGCTGGATGCCCACGAGAGCCCCCGTGATCTTGCGATTCACGTACAAGTTGCCCACGTTGAACTCGAGGGCGGCACGGCTGATGTTCTCTTCGCTCGTCGAGTACAGGCCGCCGGTGAGCCCGAACTCGGTGCCGTTGGCGATGGCGAGGGCGTCGTCGAAATCGGCTGCCTTGATCACCGACAGCACCGGGCCGAAGATCTCGTGCTGGCCGAGGCGCGAGTTGGGCGCTACGTCGGCGAAGACCGTCGGCTCGATGTAGTAGCCGCCCTCTTGATCGAGCGCGGTGCCGCCGGCCACGAGGGTGGCCTCGCTCTTGCCGCTCTCGATCTCGTCGAGAATCGTGCGGTGCTGGGCCGCCGAGATGACGGGACCGACCGCGTGGTTATCGGCCGGATCTCCGATGCTCAGCTGAGCCGTCAGGTCGAGTACCCGATCGAGCACCTCGTCGTACACCGACTCGACAACGATGAGACGGGAACATGCCGAGCACTTCTGGCCCTGGAATCCGTACGCGCTGCGCACGGCATCGGCCGCAGCTCCGTCCAGGTCGGCCGTCTCGTCGACGATCAGCCCATCCTTGCCGCCCATCTCCATGTACGAGCGCTTGATCCACTTCTGGCCGGGGTGGACGGCGGCGGCACGTTCCGCGATTCGCAGACCGACCTCCTTGGAGCCGGTGAAGTTGACGAACCGGGTCCGGGGATCGTCGACGAGGGAGTCGCCGATGGTGCCCCCGGCACCCGGCAGGAAGTTGATCACCCCCGGCGGGACCCCGGCGGCCTGCACCGCGTCCATGAACATCGCTCCGATCATGGGCGTGTTCGACGCCGGTTTGAGGACGACGGTGTTGCCGGCCGCCACCGGCCCCACCGCCATGCCGGCGAGGATGGCAAGCGGGAAGTTCCACGGGGGGATGACAACCCCGGCCCCGAGCGGTCGCAGGAACGAGAAGTTGGTCTCACCCGGGTAGTCGTGCACCGGCACCGGTTCGTCCATCTCCAGCGCCTGATGCGCGTAGTAGCGGCAGAAGTCGATGGCCTCAGCCGCGTCGGCCTCGGCCTCTGCGTAGTTCTTCCCGGCCTCCACCGTCATCCACGCCGCGAACTCGAAGAGCCGCTCCGCCATGACGTCGCCAATTCGATGGACTACTTCGGCCCGCTCGGCCGCCGGAGTCTGCGACCAGGCGTCGAATGCCGTCCACGCCGCGTCCAGCGCCGCCCCGGCTTCGGCGACACCGGCCGATCCCGCTGTGGCGACGAGGGTCGCCGGCCGCGCCGGGTTGACGCTGTCGATCGTGCCCTCGGTCTCGCGAGCTTCTCCGGCGATGATCACCGGAGCCGCCGCCGGTAGAGCCGCGGCAACGGCGCCGACCGCGGCGGCGTATGCGGATCGAGCTTCCTCCTGCGTAAAATCTGTATATGGCTCGGGCGCATACGGCTTCACGGCAGTGTCCCTCCTCGAGTTGACCCTTCTTCAATCCAGGGTACGTGATCGCACTGGTGTCGGCCACGTCAGAAACGGTTATAGATACGGCGTGAATCCTCCGATAGTGGTCCTGTGAACCACAGGATCCTCGTGATAGAAGATTCCGCGAGCGTGCGTCGGCTGATCGAGGTCTGCTTGCGGGTTCTCGATGTGGACCTTTCCGCCGCGGAAGACGGCATCAAAGGCCTCGAGCAGGCGCGCATGACCATCCCCGACGCCATCGTGCTCGATATCGGCCTTCCCGGCATGGATGGCTGGGAGGTTCTCCGCAACCTGCGTTCCGATGAATCGACCGCCGAGATCAAGGTGCTGATTCTCACCGCCCATGCCCAACCTGAGGTGGCCGAGCAGGCGGTGGCGGGCGGAGCCGACGATTTCATGACGAAGCCCTTCCGCCCCACCGAGCTGCGCGAGCGCATCGAGAAGCTGCTCGCCGGCTGACACCGTTCCCGGCCGGTCTCCGCTCCGTTACGCTCTCCGGATGGCGCGCATTCTGTTGATCGCCAATCCGTCGGCTTCGAGCTTCACCGGGGCCTCGCTGCGGGCCGTCACCACCGTCCTGAAGACCCGCTTCGAAGTCGATACGGCGTGGCCCACCAGCGCCGCCGGATCGCGGGAGGCCGCGGCGGCGGCAGCCGCCGCCGGTTACGACGCCGTCGCCGCGATGGGAGGCGACGGGGTGGCCCACCAAGTCGCCAACGGCCTGGTTCACACCGCCACCGCCCTGGCCGTGATTCCCGCCGGAACGACCAACGTTCTTGCTCGCATCATCGGGCTTCCGGGGAAGCCGGCCAAGGCGGCCCGGGCCCTCCTCGACTACGAGCCCCGGCCGGTCACGGTGGTTCATGTCACCGACGGCACCCGATCAGTCTATGCCTTGTTCGCTCTTGGGATCGGCTTCGACGCCGACGTGGTGCGCGAGTCGGAGAGGCGGCCGCTGGCCAAGGGGACTATCGGAGCATTGCACTATGTGCGCAGTGCCGCGGCCGTCGCTATCCGGGACTATCGGGCCAAGCCGGCCAACCTGCGGGCGACATGTGATGGCGTGAGCGTCAACGGCGTCAGTGTGATGGTCCAAGTGCACATGCCGTATACGTACTTCGGTCCGGTGCCGCTCCGGCTCACCGATGACACCAGCGACGGACCGGCCGCATTCGCCGCTACGCGGCTCCCGATCAGACGGGCCCTCGCGATCGTGTCGCGGTCGCTGGCGCGGCGCGACGTCGGTGGTGCCCGCGGAGTCGAGATCTGGCCCGGGTTCCAGAAGCTCAT
>CAMYJM010000348.1 GCA_947258635.1 uncultured Acidimicrobiaceae bacterium | reverse complement strand
ACGACTCCTCGGTAGAACGCATCGGGGCCGGTGGCAGCGATGCCTTCGAGCGTCTGGGCCAAGCCGGGTCGACGTATCGTCGCCCCGGGCTCGGGTGCCGCGCCTTGCATGAACAGCGGCGCCGATGAAGGTTGGAATCTGATCAGGTCCTGGATCCGCTCCAGGGAATCCGACAGTTCGTCCGAGACCGGGAACCCGCCGGACGCCAGCTGAATCGCGGGCCCCAGGGCCGATTCCAGCGGCAGCACTCCCCACTTCTCGGACAGCTCGACCCAGCCGGCGACGCAGCCGGGCACCGTGACCGTCCACGGGTGCCGATACGGCATCTCGGTGTGCGACCGCCGCAGCACGTCGGCCGAGACTCCTGATCCGGCAACGCCGGAGGCGTTGAGGACGGCCGGGGCGGCGTCTCCCGGTCGGTGAATCAGTGCGAAGAGGTCGCCGCCGATTCCACAGGTATGGGGGCCAACGACGCCTTGAACGGCATTCGCCGCGATTGCCCCATCGATAGCATTGCCGCCGCGTGCCATGATCTGCAGGGCCGCCTCGCTCGCCAGCAGGTGCGGGGAGGCGGCGTAGCGGGCATTGCGGCTGCCTGCAACGAACAGGGTGGCGGCATCTGATCGGCGGGGGGGCGGGCGCAGCGTCACTCGGTAAGGGTAGGCAGCCGCCGGTTCAGCGCGTCGAGGACGGCGCGCACCGCCGATTCAGATTCGTCTTCACCGGCGAGGGCCGATCCGACGGCAAGCTCGTTGTCGTGGCTGGTTCCTCCCACGACGACTCCAATTGCGATGCGCCTCATTCCCACTGTGGCGATGCCAATCGAGTCGAGTACCAAGGGGGGGAGATCGATGAAGATGCGGTCGAGCGCGTCGAGGGTTGCTTCACCCACCAAACGCAATCGTGCCGACCCGACGATCGGTCCCGTCGACGTGCCGGTATGCTCACCGTTTTGCCAGGCCAACGTGACGCTGACGGTGGTGCGGGGACCCTCGACTTCGTCCCGGATACTGATGAGGCGCGGACGGGACTCGGGTTGGGCAGCCATCGCCTGGGCTGCCAGCTGAACGACCGAGATCACGCGCCGGTCGATGTTCGTTCCGTATCGGGCCATTGCCAGGGACTGCACATCACGGACCACTTGTTTTGGCGGTTTCGACGAGGCAGCCAGGATGTGGACCTCGGCGACACGGTCACCTTCCAAAACCACTCGCACTGCGTCGACCGAATCGAGACGGCTCAGCGTCTCCTCGAGCTCCTGATAGTTCAGCATCCACCCTCCAATGGCCTCGTAGCGTAGCCATGTATTACGGGGAGTGGCAGAGCACGCGAAATTCAAGCTTGCATCGGAGGGGGTTCTACCGGTATGGTTTCCCAATGGCAAGGGAGGGGATCCTTTGTCGGAGCCTTCGGGCGGGCTGAGACGACCCGGTGCTGATGGGTCGTGTCGTGTGTGGGGGGCAGGCGTGCACATAGACAACTGAAGGTGTTCCTGCAGGTTTTCGAACCGGCAGGATTGGGGTGGCGCCCGGTGCTGCTCAAGCGACCAGCCGGATGAAGTTCGTTCTCAGCGGAGCGGATCACGACTCGAATCGGCGAAACCATGCCGAAGCGAGATCATCAATCCTGAGGATGATTCAACCAGTGAAAAGCCGTTTGGTGAAGCTCGCGTTGACCGTTGGGAGCGTCTTGACGGCCCTCTTGGCCGGCGCGGCCAATCTGAAAATTACGTGATAGGTATCCGGGGTAGCCCGGGCGATCGCCCTCCATCACCTTCTTGACTACGGGCCAGGAAAGTTGAATCAGCAGAGTCTCAAGCGACAGCAGCGAGTCCGTGTGCTCCTTGCCGTCGGCTTCGTCCTCGCAGGTGCCGGCATCCTGGTGTGGCTACTTCTTCCCGGCAGACTTCCCGATCCTCCCTGGTTGCTCATTGTCTTCGCCGCCGTGGGGGTCTATTTCGATTGGACGGCGGTCGAGATCAATGACCACCTCGTCATCAGCACCTCCCTGCTGGTCCAGCTCACGGCGGCCGTGGTGTTTGCCGATTCCGAGCCGGTGGTGGCGGTGGCGATCATTGCCGCCCTCAGTCCATTCCAGCCGATTGACTTCAGACTGCGCCGCTGGTTCGAGCCGGCGGTCAACTTCGGGCAGTTGGTCATATCGGCGTCTGCCGCGATCTCCTTGTTCGCGTATCTGGCGCCGAACGCGGCAGTCGATTCCCAGAACCTCCCCCGGTTCGTGCTCGCCGCCACTGCGGCGTCGGTCCTCCAGGGCGCTCTCAACTTCACGCTCGTCCAGTTCATCTTCCGCACCGTGTTCGGGGCCCGCCAGGTTCGGCCCTGGTCGAATATGTTCAACATCATGCTTCCGTACCTGGGCACCGGCCTGCTCGCGGCGCTGCTGGGCGGTGCCTATCACATGATCAACGTGGATGGCACGCTCGCGCTGTCGTTGATAACTCTCTCCCTGATATTTGTAGTCTTCTTCGTCTCCCAAATGACTTTCGTCTCGTACGCCCGGTTGCGCGAGGCCCAGGACAGCACGCTGCGCGGGTTCGTGAAGGCCCTCGAGGCCAAGGATCTGTACACCCGAGGCCACACCGAGCGGGTAGCGTACTTCTCCGAACTCATCGGCACCCGAATGGGATTCAACGGGACCCGGCTCGAGAAGTTGCGCTGGGCTGCGCTGATTCACGACGTTGGCAAGTTGGCGGTCCCTCGCGACCTGATCCGCAAGCGGGCTCGACTGTCGGGGAACGAGTACGAACAGATGCAAACCCACGTGCACCTCGTCGAGGACCTGCTCGCCGAGGTCGATTTCTTGCAGCCGATGGTCGAGATCGCGGCGCATCACCATGCGCATTTCGACGGCAAGGGATACCACGGCGGCCACAAACACGAGGGCACGCCGTCGGTGGAAGCGCGGATCCTCGCAGTTGCCGACTCGTTCGACGCTATGACGTCCACCCGGTCTTACCGGGGAGGCAGCACGCCGGAACCCAGTTCGATCCTGAGGTCGTCGAGGCGCTCATCGAGATAATCGAGTCGCGGGGCGAGCGGTATGGCTCACCCGACGTCGACAGCGAGGAAGAAGCTCGTCGCCGGGCCGAGGGGATCCGCACTGATGGCTGAACGCGAGGTACATCACCTCTCGCTGGCGTTGTTCCTGGCGTGTCTGGGTTTCGGTTCGTGGATGGCGGCGACATCTCCGCTGGAACTGTGGCCGATCCTTCTTGGGGCTGCGGCGGTGGCGCTGGCGCACTTCGTGACCGTGCCGGCGCCCAGCGGCGAACATCTCTATCTGGGAATCGGGGCGGCAACCGCGGTGGCTTTCCTGATCGACGATCCCGCCGCCCTGCTGAGCACGCTCGCCCTCGGTATGGCGTTTGCCTACCTGATCCTCGTCGCCCGGCGACCGCTCGACATGTCGGGTCGCTCCCATTACCTCGGTGAGGTCACGGCGTTGATGGCGTTTGCCAGCACGGTTGTCGTGCTTCGTCAGCCTGCCGGCTACAACCCCGACGCCCACGCGTGGGTGCTGGCCATCGTGGCGACTGCCGGCATCGTCTGGTTCTCGGTGCGGGCGCTGGCGCGCTCTCTCGTGGGTTTGGAGCGGGAGGATCTATCGGCTCGCTTCCTGTGGCTGCTGGCTCTCGAGGACTGGGCCGTCATCGTGAGCTTGTTCACGGCGGGCGCCCTCTTCGGTTTGGCCTTCCCCCACATGCGGTGGTGGGCCATCCCGCTGGCATTGCTTCCGTACGCCTTCAGCCACCTTGCCTTCGTCCGCTACAACAACACCCGCATCACGTATGGGCAGACTATTAGGGCGTTGGCCCAGATCCCCGAAGTTGCCGGCCTGGCGACCTCCGGCCACTCCGAGCGCACCGCGTCGGTCGCGGTCGCCATCGCCCGAGACATCGGAATGCATCCCGACGAAGTCAGCGAACTCGAGTACGCCTCGCTCATGCATGACATCGGTCGTATCACCCTCAACGAGCCGGCCATCCTCCGTGCCGGGTACACCGACGAGGACTTGGCGCGCTGGGGCGCTCAGATCATCAGCGAGGCCCCGTTCCTCGAGCAGGTCGGCGAGCTGGTGCGCGAGCAGCATCGGCCCTACCGAAGCATCGGCGAAGAACGCGACGAAACGGTTCCGCTCGCCTCGAAGATCATCAAAGTCGCCAGCGCCTACGACCAGGCCCTTTTCGATCAGATGCTCTCGCCGGTGGACGCGCTCGAGCTTCTCCACCTCGGCTCGACTTACGACTACGACCCGGAGATAACCGCCTCGCTGCGGCGCGTCGTGAGTGCCCGCGGTGACCTGCGTACCGTGTGAGCTAGGTTCCTATCGTTCCGCCGCGGACCCGGGAACTCCCTGAACGCGGTGGCGGAACAGACGGAGCGGCTGCTTCAGCTGATCCTCGATGAACACGCCGAGCCCCACGGCCAAGAAGACGTCGCCGAGTGAGATGACGCTCCCCGGCAGCGGGATGACGTCGGCGAGGAACGGCAGCCTGCTGGAGAGATCCAGTTTCACGTGTTTGGCGCCGAACACGACATCCTGGGCCCCACCCGCAAGGGCTATCGCCTCCTCTAGCACCGGCATGCCGTTGTTCAGGGTTATCACCACGAAGTTCATCAAGAGGCCGATGCCGGCGATCCACATCCCTGCCTCAGACCGGTTCATCCACACCACGATGAGCAGGACTACATAAGAGACGAGCAAGAGGGAGATTGCCAGCCGCGAGCTGCTGACTTCGTTGGCGACGATCTGCATGCCGAATCCGACGAAGAGCAGCCACCACGCTCTGGCATAGATGTCGGGGATATTCGACAACTTGCCGCCGCGGAGCACCGACACGAACACGGAGACGATCAGGACGGCGGCGAGCCATGTCATGGTCGGACGATAGCGACCCCCGATAATGACGAATCACGCGCGGCTCGTCGGGGGCCGAGACGCGTCACTGCGCGTGGGGGCGGCGGTGATATTGTGAAGCCTTGCCCATCCCGAATATTTGAAGCTGTGCTCAAGAAAGCGGCGCAGTTGTTCGTTAAGGAACATCAGGCAAGGGATTGACGTCAACCGCAGGACGACATGGCTGCAGATCGAAGAATCACCAAGGGTTTTCTCATCGGAGTGGTCCTTGCCGCGTGGGTGCTGCTGCTCGGGACGGCTGTGGTCTGGGGATTGCAGAACGAGCAAAACGATCTGCGGGATCGGGTTCACGTGGCTTTGGCAACGGCCGGGCTCCCGATGGACATCGTCGTTGAAGGGCGGGACGTGTCCCTCGCCGGCGCGGCCAGTGACGCTGAACGCTCTCAGGCAGAAGCGATCGTTCGCGAACTCGAAGGCGTCAGGTCGGTCGCGTGGAACGATCTCCCACCCATCGTCATCGTTCCCACGACGCAGTCCCCAGGCGACACCACCAGCCCGCCGGGGACCGACGCTACGGGGTCGACATCGCCGCCGGACTCGACGGAGACGCCGACCACGGCCGGGCCCGGCGAGGATCCCGAAGTGGTGGCTCACATCTCGGCAGCACTCGACAAGGGGGTCCTGCAGCTGTCGGGGGCCGTGCCCGACCCGGAGTCGGCGGCCCGGATCGCCGCGGTTGCCGAGTTGATCTACGCACCGTTCGTCGAGGGGGCGATCGAAGTTGATACGTCGCTCGAGTCGGCGCCGTGGGTGGCTAATGCGGCCCGGGTCGTCGCGGTGCTCCCGGTCGTCAGCACTTCCGGAGTCGACGTCGTCGGGTCAGCTGCGAGCATCACCGGTAAAGCGCCCACTGAAGTGCGCAAGGCGCAACTCGAAGGTGCGCTCGCCGGGGCGCTGGGACCCGACGTCACCATCACATCGGCCGTTGAAGTCACGAACCTCGAGGCGCCCTTCTTTGCCGCACGGGCGCCGGGCGACGGCACGATGACGGTCGGCGGAGTAGTGCCCAGCCAAGCCGTTTCCGATCAGATCATCGGAGCGGCCGGTGCCGTCTACGGCGCCGGCAACGTTTCCGGCGAGTTGGAGGTGCGTTCCGGTGTCGCCGAGACCTTTTCGCTGTTTCGCGTTCCTGTGGTCTTCGCCCTGTTCGCCCAGGTGCCGCAGTGGGAGTTCGCCATCGACGATGACGTGATCACCGGCGCCCTGAAGGGAGGGGCGACGTTCGAGTACGGCAGCGCCGAGCTCTCCCAAGAATTGATCGGTCTGCTCAACATTGCCGCCGCGATCTTGACGCGCAACCCCACCCTGGTCGGCACGGTTGCCGGTCACACTGATGCCCTCGGCAGCGAGGGCTTCAATCAGACATTGAGCGAAGCCCGCGCCCAGGCTGCCGTCGACTATCTCGCTGCGGCCGGCGTCGACCCGAATCGGTTGGTCTCCGTGGGATTCGGCGAATCTCGCCCCATTGCCGACAACTCGACCGCAGCGGGACGGGCCGCCAATCGTCGAATCGAGTTTTTCCTGGGACCAGCACCACAAGGAGGCGCGTGATGCGCGGATCGCTATATGCCATCACTGAGATAGTTCTGTTCATCGTGGGGGCGAGCCTGCTTGGCCTGCTGCTAGGCCTGCTTATTCGGCGTCCGCGCCCGCATACCGTCAAGGCGGCAGCCGCAGCCGGACCGGCCCGTGCGGAGCTGGAGCG
>CAMYJM010000347.1 GCA_947258635.1 uncultured Acidimicrobiaceae bacterium | reverse complement strand
CGAGGAGGACGGCTCAGCCTGGCTCGACAACGTCCACTTCGATGATGAGTTCGCCCGCAATCTGTCTCGGATCTGGATCACTGCTTGTGGCACCGCGTACAACGCCGGGATGGTCGGCTCGGAAGTCTTCCGCCGGCTGCTACGGATGCCGACGTCGGTCGAGTACGCCCATGAGATGCGCTACGCCGATCCTCTGGTCGCTGAAGGTGATCTCGTCATCGCCATCAGCCAATCGGGAGAGACGGCCGATACCCTGGCCGCCGCCAGGCTCGCCAAAGAGCGGGGAGCCCGGCTGTTGGCCCTCACGAACGTCGTCGGCTCGACGCTGGCCCGCGAGGCGGACGACATCCTCTACACCCGTGCCGGGCCTGAGATCTCGGTGGCTTCCACCAAGGCATACATGGCCATGTTGATCGGCCAGTACCTGCTGGCGCTGCGGATCGGGGCCGCCCGCGGGTTGGCCGACCCCGAGCTCGCCTCGCGCGTCATCCATGGTCTGCATGTCCTGCCCGCCGCCCTCGACGAGCTGTTGCATCGCGGGGACGAGGCGGCCGAAGCCGCCAAGGGCATCGCCGACGCCGACGACGTGTACTTCATTGGCCGCGGCCTCGACTACGCAGTTGCCGTCGAGGGCTCGTTGAAGCTGAAGGAGATCTCTTACGTCCATTCCGAGGCCATGCCCGCCGGAGAGCTGAAACACGGCACCCTGGCCCTGATCACCGAAGGGGTCCCCGTGGTCGTTGTTCTCACACAACAAGAGCTCTATGACAAGACCGTCTCGGCGATCCAGGAAGTCAAAGCCCGCGGCGGGGAGATCATCGCGGTGGCCTACGACGACGACACTCACATCGAGCGTTTCGCGGACACCGTATTGCGCATCCCCCGCAACGACGACTTGCTGGGCCCGGTGGGTGCCGTGGTGCCGCTGCAATTGCTGGCTTATCACGTCGCCAAGATCCGGGGCAACGACATCGATCAACCACGCAACCTGGCCAAGAGCGTCACCGTGGAGTAGCCCGTACAGTGCGACGACTCAGCCGGGGAGTGGGCCGTCGAGCCGCTGCCTCGCTCGAAAATGCCGGCATTGCTTCGGTGTGTGCCGGTCGTTGCGTGCCCGTTACTCCCAGCGGAAGAGTCGGGCGGCGATGGCTGTGCTGACCGCGAGGACTCCGAGGAGAATGGCGGTCTCGAGTGCGAGAGATCCCCACGGCTCGCCGAACCAGAGTCCACGCAGGAGGCGTACTACGTATGTCAACGGCAAAAAGTCCGAGATGGTGTGAATCGACTCCGGCATGACCTCGAGCGGGATCGTCGCACCCGACAAGAAGATCATCGGGTACAGGGTGACCATGGCAATGATCTGTGCCGTCCGGGCGGTTGGCGCCAGTCCGGCGATCAGGTAGCCCACGGCGAACATGGCGGTGCCCGACAAGATGATGGCTAGAGCCACGCTCCCGGCGTGGCCTTCGAACCGGACCCCGTAAAGACCCCGTCCCACGACCACCACCGTTGCCATTCCTGCCAGCACCATGATGAGGTTGGCGGTCACGTCGGCAGCGATGTAGAACAGCGGTCGCATGGGTGTCGCCTGGAAGCGTCTGAGGATGCCCGCTTCTCGGTAGCTGCTGGTGGTGATGGCCACCCCGAGCAGTCCAACCGTTCCGAGTATCAGTGCCGTGTATGCGGGCATCGCAATGTCCATGGAGCCGTAGCCGTCGAAGATCTCATCTGGCTCATTCCCGTAGATCATTCCAAAGATGACGACCAGCATCACCGGAAAAGCCAAAGTGAAGAATGCCGCGGCCGGTTCTCGGGCGAACAACCTGAGGTTCATGTTCACGAGCGATCCAAATGAGCGAAGCGCAACGGAGCTCCCGCGATGCACTACGGTCGTGTTTTCCGCCCCTGCGCCACGCATCATTCCCTCATCTCCTTGCCGGTCAACGACAAGAACACATCTTCCAGGTCCGGTTGCTCTGTTCGAAAATCGGTGAAGACGATCTCGGCGTCTTCCAGCGCATGGATGACGGAGCTCGCGAAGCGATCGCCGTGGCCATACACGATTATGTCGCCATCGCTCCGCTCGACCCGGGTGACGGCAGTCAGCCGGCTGAGACTCGAAACATCTTGTCCCGGAGCGCCGAAGACGATCCGGGTGTCGGCCCCGAGCGAGTTGATCAATGCTCCTGGTGTGTCCATGGCGACGATGCGGCCGCGATCGACGATCATGACGCGGTCACACAGCCGCTCTGCCTCTTCCATGTAGTGGGTGGTGAGAACAACGGTGCAGCCGCGGTCACGGATCTGCCGTACCAAGCCCCACATCGAGCGTCGTGCCTGGGGGTCCAGTCCGGTTGTCAGTTCATCGAGGAACACCATTTCGGGTTCGTTGACGAGCGCCAGAGCAATGAACAAGCGCTGCTTCTGTCCGCCGGACAGCTTGGCGAACGCCGTCGTACGTTTCTCTGAGAGCGACAGAAGCTCCAAGAGGCTATCGACCTTCAGATGACGCCGGTAGAAGGATCCGAATAGTGTCAATGCCTCTTCGACCCGGAGTCGCGCCGGCAGGGCGCTCTCCTGCAACTGAACGCCGATTCTCTCGGTGACCGCCCGTCGTTCCGCTGATGGATCCATACCCAACACGCTGACAGTTCCTGACGAAGGGCGGCGCAGTCCCTCGAGACACTCAATGGTCGTGGTCTTCCCGGCACCGTTGGGTCCGACCAGGCCAAAGATCTCTCCCTCAGCCACGTCAAACGAGATCCCGTCAACAGCCGGAACGTCACCGTAGGTTCTCCGCAGACTCCGGACTTGGATCATGGACACCCCGTCGGTCTGTCGGCTCCCCGACCTCTCCGTCGGTCTGCCGCCCCCTGACCGCATCATCTCGCCGAATCCGAGCCAAAGCAAGAGTGGAACCCCCTGCTAACGGGCTGGAAGGCGGCTTCAGGGGCCGCCCCGCGTGACCCACTCATTGGCGGCCATGGGCCGTGCCCAGGTAGGTTCGCTACATGACGATCGGGCCGCTGGCTGGTGTGGAGTTCTCGTCGTGGGACGAACCCGACCCGGGCATGGCGCCTCGGGAGCTTCTGGAGTCGTGGCTGCGGTATCAGCGGCACGAGTTCATCCGGAAGCTGAGGGACCTCTCACCGGACCAGCTAGCGGCGTGGTCAGTCCCACCCGTCGAGTTGTCTGTGCTCGGGCTGGTGCGACACATGACCCAGATGGAGCACGTCTACCTGTCGTGGGGTCTTGGTGGGGGCGAACGAGCTTTGAGATACGGCGACGACGATTACGCCGGTGGCTCCGTCGCGACCGTTGACGATGACCTTCGCTGGTACTTTCAGGAGGTTGCCCTGTCGGATGCGGCCATCGCCAGCATGGGGTCACTCGAAGCCGCTGGAGCAGGGCATGGCCGAACGCTGCGTCCCGTGCTCGTGAAGATGATCGATGAGTACGCCATCCACGCAGGCCAAGCGCACATGCTCAGGTTCGCCGCGCTTGGCGAGATGATCCGATAGCTGTCGCGCCGCTCAATCGATCGCCGGGCGATGCCTCGGCGCTCGCTACCAGATGACGGTACGCGTCTAGTGCCCACCCGTCGAGGCCCCCGCGAGCGCGCTCCTTGACGTAGTCTCCCACCATGGACATCATCGGACTCGGCATCGGC
>CAMYJM010000346.1 GCA_947258635.1 uncultured Acidimicrobiaceae bacterium | reverse complement strand
GCCACGCCGAAGTCGAGGATCTTCGCGTCGCCGCGATCGGTGATGAAGATGTTGGCGGGCTTGATGTCGCGGTGCACGATCCCCTGCGCGTGTGCCGTTGCCAGGGCGTCGGCGATTTGCGTGCCGAGACCAAGGATCTCGTCCACGGCCATGGAGCCGGCCCCGATCCTCTCTGCGAGCGTACGCCCCTCGAGCAGCTCCATCACAATGAAGGGGCGGCTGTGCTGCTCGCCGACGTCGTAGACCGTGCAGATGTGAGGATGGTTCAGCGCGGAAGTCGCACGGGCCTCGCGCTGGAACCGCTCCTGCGCCGTCGGGTTGCCAAAGAACTTCTCGGGAAGCACCTTGACGGCGACGTGCCGGCCGAGCCGAGTGTCCTCGGCCTTGTAGACGACGCCCATGCCGCCTTCGCCGAGTTTGTCGGTGATCCTGTAGTGGGATACGGTCTTACCGATCACACGCTGACTCAAGGACAGAGAACCCAACGGGATTTGAACTCGCTACTTATGGTATCGCAACATGTAGCCGCTCCGTGGCGCCGTCGAGTGTTTGCTCAATGTCTGCAGCTGTTTTTCGAGTCTCCAGCCGCGGAAGGCAATCATCCATGTAACTCTTTCTGAAGCGGCGGACGTGTGTCGTTGAGGGCTGCAATAGCAAACCGGGCCCTCTCCGTGAAAGTCGCGCCGCGGAGTACACGCAGAGAACATCGGCGAGGTGCACCAGGAACTTCTTCTTGAAGTTTCGCTGCCGGGTATAGTCTGCACCGAACTGAGTCTGCAGAGCCTCCCAGGGGATGAGGCACGGCCTCCGGAGGTAGCTCATCCGGTAGTTGAGCCACGAGTAGATATCGAGGGCTAGGGGTGAGCCTTTGAGCGCCTTGAGGGCGCGAAGGTCGATCGGCACGGCATGGGCGACGAGCTCATCGTAGAACTCGGTGCTCAGGACGACGACAAAGTTCCAGAGCGGCTGCTGGTCCGGCTGTCGAGGTGACCACCAGAGCTGGTGCTTGTGGGCAATGCTGTAGCCGACGCCGGCACAGGAAAGTGGGGACAGGCAGTCCCTCCCGGCCGCACTCCCATGCCAGTCCCCACTTTCCTGATAGCTGCAGCGAATGGTGGTGGAGAAGAGACGATGGAGCTGGTCGCGGAGGCGTGACGTAGTTCCGCGCTTGCCTGTGACCGGAGTGAGCCCGAGCTTGTACATGAAGCTCGAGAAGGTCGGGCCGAGCTCGATCTCGCGTTTCCGCGTTCGGACCGCCTCGGTCGAGAGCCAGGCAAGCGCGAGCCGCGGGTACGAGCCGTAGGGCAGCCCGATCGAAGGCGGCGCGTTCATGTAGAGCGTGAAGCGACCGTTGACGCGCTCGAACTCGTGCGGGTTGGGACCCTTGTGGGGCCGGCTGTGGGGAAGCGTAGCCTGGACGAGGATTCGGGCCATGAAGCCGAGGGCGCCGGCCGCACGCGCCTCCTCGGCTTCGATCTCGAGTGCTTCCTGGGCGAGCTCCTGGGATTTGGTGCGGCGTTTGGGATGGGTGTTCCCAAGGGTCCGGTCCAGGACCGCCCCGAGGCGATGCGGACAGTTGTCAGCACGCGTCAGGGCGAAGGCCTCAGGCGGCTAAGCCCATGTCCCTCAGTGAGTTAAAGGATTCGAGTTGGGCGAAAACGGTGTTCCAAATCTCTCCCGTTGGGGACACCAATATTCGTTGTAAACTGTTAAATTTAAAGCACTTATACTGATTCAGCAGCTCGGATTACCGTGCCCTGACGGGAGTTCCTCGCAACCCCGTCCTCGCGGCGCAGAAAAGCGGATTCCTACCCTGAGAGCCCGAAAAACGGTGTTCCAAGACTCTCCCGTTAGGGTGCCCTAATGGGTGTCTTAAACTCCCCGCAAGAGTCCGCCGAACGAAGGCCGCCCAGAACGGATCTATTCCCCTTGCGCCAGGAGTATGTCCGAGGTGGCACAGCCGAGAGGCTTCACTTGGTGTCCACCAGAGTCGGGGCAGATCCCCTTGCGCGTATCGGCGCAACAGCAAGCCAACGTCTGCGCGTGGCTTAGAATCAACCTTCTAAGTCTTTTTGCGAGGACTCTCGCGGCGCGAGTGCGCTACTTGGACAAGAGCTCGAAGCATGATCGGCTGCACTCTCTCTCACTTCAAGATCACCGCCAAACTGGGCGAAGGCGGCATGGGTGAGGTCTACCGGGCCACCGACACCAAGCTCGGCCGCGAAGTGGCGATCAAAGTGCTGCCCGAGGAGTTCGTGGCCGACGAGGAGCGGCTGGCACGGTTCGATCGCGAGGCGAAGGTGCTGGCCGCGCTCAACCACGAGAACATCGCGGCGATTCACCAGGTCGAAGAGGTTGACGGGCAACACTTCCTGGTCATGGAGCTTGTCGAGGGCGAGGATCTGGCCCAACGGATCGCTCGCGGGCCGATCCCGCTGGAAGAAGCCTTGTCGATCGGCATCCAGATCACCGAGGCACTCGAAGCGGCGCACGACCGTGGGATCGTGCACCGGGACCTCAAGCCCGCCAACGTGAAGCTCGGCTCGGATGGAGCCGTCAAGCTCCTCGACTTCGGCCTGGCCAAGGCAAGGGCCGAAGAGGATCGCGCCGGTGTGGACCTCTCGGACTCGCCGACCTTGACTGCCCGAATGACCAGGGTCGGCACTCTCCTGGGAACCGCTGCCTATATGAGCCCGGAGCAGGCGAGGGGGAAGACGGTAGATAGTCGGGCGGATGTGTGGGCGTTCGGGGTCGTACTCTACGAAATGCTTAGTGGCCAGAAGGTATTCGCTGGTGAGAACGTCACGGACACCATAGCGGCCATTGTTCGGGCCGATCCAGACTGGGATCGACTTCCGAGAACGGTGCCCTTAAACATCCGAACATTGTTGCGCCGGTGTCTTTCGAAGGACACCACACAGCGGATTCATCACATCGCCGATGCACGCATTGAGATCAACGAAGCTTTGGCCGAGCCGCATGGCACGCTACCAGCCGTTCAAGCAGATCTGACGAGCGCTACGTTTCGAATAGGAACCGTCACTTTGGGTTTGGCATTACTGGCTCTGGTACTGGTCGCCACGGGTCTGGCGCTTCGGAATTCGATGGGGCCGGCCCCAGCAGGCATGCCGCTGACCAGGGTCTCAGTTCCGCTGCCGTCAACCACTCCATTGGCAATCGACCACCGGCAGCCGGTAGTTGTTCTTTCCCCAGACGGAACAAGACTCGTGTATGCGGCGCACTCGAGTGGAACTTCGGAGCTCTACCTGCGGCGTCTGGATCAGTTCGAGGCTGTACCCATACCCGGCACACGGGGTGGCACGAGCCCTTTTTTTTCGCCCGATAGTGACCGGCTCGGTTTCTTTGCCAACGACCAACTCATGAAAGTCTCGCTATCGGACGGAAGTGTTCTCCCGATTTGCGATGTAGTTTCTCAGTCGGCTCGTGGAGCGAGTTGGAGCATCGACGACAACATCGTTTTCGGAACGACCTTGGGACTTTTTCAAGTCTCGGCTGCTGGTGGCGTGCCGACCGTTGTGACCTTGGACGGTGTGTGGCCGGATTTCCTGCCGGGGGGCAAGGATGTCCTCGTGACCGTCGTGAGCCGCGGCAGTTTCGACGACGCGAACATTGGAGTGTTATCGCTCGAAACGGGGGATTTGAAACTCCTGAGC
>CAMYJM010000345.1 GCA_947258635.1 uncultured Acidimicrobiaceae bacterium | reverse complement strand
CGCCGTGATCGACAAGCATTACGCCCAGCACGGCGATCTGGAGGTATTCGCGGCCGGCGTCGCCGCAGACGAGGCGGACGCCGAACTCGAGGACACCGCCTGAGGACCTCGGGCACATCGGACCTTGCCAGTCTCAGGCTCGATGCTCTTCGAGCCACCCCTCAACCGCGGAGTCGACGCCGGTTGGAAACGGGACACCGTCTTCGACGCCGACATAGACCAGGCACATCTCCTTCGTATCCAAGAAGACCTTGTCATATTTGTTCAGCCAGACGATCAGATGCGTCTTGAGTGCGGCCAGAATCGGAAGCTCTTGCTGCACCTGCGGGTTCTCGCTCATTACTTGAAGGATGGCCTGGTTGCCGTCATGCAGCGGACCCGTGGTGTAGGCGCGGATCTTCTTGAACGCGAACCGCTCCTCCTCATTCATGGCTTCGAAGTGCCGGAAGAAGAACAGCTCATACTCGAGCAACTCAGTGATCTCGAGTCGCTTCGTCATCTCCTCGACGAGGCTATTGCGAAGTCGGACCTGTGCGATGAAGGCTGTCTTCGTCGTATCCAGGTGATCCGCTATCGCGACCATGGCATCGTAGAGCTCCCTCCCCGGAGCGGGCTCCTTGGGGGATACGACTTGGGCGCGGCGCATGTCCTCCCCCAGCGCAATGCACAGCTTGTTCAACCACATGTTTTGATCCGACTCGGTCAACGATTCGAGCGGCGCCTTGGGGTCGTTGAAGGCCTCGTAGGGCTCGAGGTCGCTCTGCTCCCACGGGCACCAAGCGACGACGACTGGGTAGAGGTTCACGTCGCCGCTTTCGACCGCTCGGAGCAGGTGGGGCAGCTCATGTTCCTTGATGAACTTCGAACCGAGAAACCCGGGCCCGACGAGCAGAATGGCCGCCCGCGCCTGCGCAATGGCGGCGCCGATCTCGTCGCGGTACTTGGCCCCGGGATCGATCTTCGAGTCTTCCCAGACGCTCAACGGCAGCTCGTCACCGAGGGCGCTCAGGAACACCGTCAGCCGCTCCCGCCACCTGTGCTTCTCGTTGTCGCTATGGCTGTAACTGATGAAAAGGACTGGGTCCACGATCGTGCGCCTGCCTCTTTTGGGGGTGCCGCTTGATCTTCCATGAACCCTAGCGAGCACCCCGCCTGCCACGACCTGGGCTCGAGGTCTAGTTACCGACGAATCTCACCCACCTGTTCATGGCGTCGGTGCTCAGCCCGTACTTGTAGTGACCCTTGCCCAGCCGGAGGGCATCGGCGATCTGTTCGGCGTTGCAGCCGGCGGTGTCGACAATGGTGAAGCTCCGGGGTGGTGCCTTGCCCTTCGGATGGAAGGTGTCGAAGTCGCCGTCGTGGCCAACCAGCGCCCACCGGTTGGTGCCCAGCTTGCGGGTGGGGACCGTCGGGTCGGGAATCACGGTGTCGGCACAGACATCCTCACGATCAACAACCCCGTCGCCGTCTGAGTCGGCAACCAGCCGGTAGACCCGGGCGTGTCCCGCCCAGGTCGGTCCACCGATGATGACGGTGCTCATGCGCCCCATCGCGTAGGACAAGGTGCAGCCATCCGCCCCTTACCGACATCACCCGGCGGAGCAAGAACCACGACCACTACCTGGGCACTTCTCGTAGCCACGCCCGTGACGCCACTACCCGCAGCTACGGGTGGAAACGGGACCGGGCAGAACGAGCGGACTACCAGGTCAGCTGCTCAAGTAATCACCCTCACCTCGTCGCAGCCGATGAATCGGAACCGCTCACCAGCGACCTCAAGTTCGCCGCGCACGCATGCTGTCGTGTCGGTTGCGTCGAGGCCCGTCAACTGCGCCCGGAAGTGCAGGATGGCATCGAGGTCGCCATCCTGGATCACTTCGGGAACTAGGAGCTCGTAGCTGTCCTCGAGCCGGAGCCGGTTGTCGCGGCCGGGCGCACCTGGCCCGCCGGCGAGGATGTCATCCTTGGGCCCAAAGATCACTGTCGACGGATCGATGGTCGCAGCGTCGACTGGCAAAGGCAGACCGTACTCATCCACCTCGGTGGTGAGCACGGAAACCGGCACGACACCTCCGCGAGTGGAGACCAAATTGGGATAGCTCGCCGGCTTGATATTGATCGCCACCGGGATGAGGCAATCGATCTCGATCGCCGTCTGGGCACTGTCGTTGAAAGGGTTCGGATCGGTGTCGGCGGCGTGGGCCGGTTCGATGGCGCTGCCAAAAGCGAGTGTATGGAACCCCGGATCGAGACAAGTGACAGTGAAAGTCACGTCGCGGCTTTGGGGCGACGAAACCTCCAAGGCATCGACGGCCACAATCGTCGGCGAGGTCACCAGGCTTCCGCCGGGCGGTGCCGTCCCAACGACGGTGACCCGGGTGTCCATCGGACTCGAGGGCCCATCCGTCGAGACGGTGGTCCGGACGACGATCTCAACCGGCTCCCCCGCTATCAGCTCCGCGGGCGGATCTACCGCCTCGACGCTGTCGATAGCAAGGTCGGCCTCCGCGACGATCAGCGTGTTCTCAAATGCGTCGTTGTTGCCCCCGTTGGCATCGGGGCCAGCTGAGTTCGACACCTCGACCGACGTGGTGACCGTGAGCGGCGCACCGTTCAAGTACACGAGATCGGCCGCGATGTCGACGTCGACCATGACGGTCGCCAAGTCGCCGGCAGCCAGAGGATCGAGCGAACAGATCACCGTGCCGGAGCCGTCCGTGCACGACGCGCCCGAGGCAGCGGAGAAGGTGAGCCCGGAGGGGAGCACAACATCGACGACCGGAGCCTGGGCCGTCGCGGGACCAGCATTCGTGATCGCAATTTCGAACGTCACGCCCGTCCCCGCGACCGCCGGATCGACATCGTCGGCGATCGTGACGCTGAGATCGGTGGTGTTGAGCTCCTCGAGGAGTTCCTCAAGCTCCTCACGGGTCGGAACGATGTCGTCTTCGGGGTTGATCGCGCTGTCGGCGGAGTCGCCGAACTGCCGGAACGAAAGCGTCACCTGCGCCCAGTCGTTGAACCCGGTCAGTGTCTGACCCAGCGGGCTGTTGCGGCAGGCCCTCGGCCCGCCGGTGGCCGACGCGCTGTTTGGAATCGACGAAACCGATATGTCGTTCGTCGTGCCGTCGCCATCCCAGTCGGCCCGCTGGTTCAACTGTTTGGACCCCTGGGTGTCGTTGGTCACGGCGTAGAACACGAAGAGGTTCGACCCGTCGGTGCCGTCGACGAGAACCGTCTCGTTCAGGGAGCCCTCGCTGAGAGGTCCGGGAACCACGCCCCGGGTCGACCCGCTCAACGCCCGGCGCGGCGGCGCGTAGTCGACAATGATGCCGCCGCCGACGCGTCCGATGCCGAACTGCTGGTCATAGTTCATGCCCGAGACGTAGTTGGGCTTGCAGTTCGTGTTGACGTTGCCCCCGTGGCGTAGCTCGAGCGTGTGGCCGAGTTCGTGAAGCAGCGTGCCGCCGTCCTGGTTGAAGTCGATGAAGTCGTTGCCACCGATCTCGCCTTGACCACCAGTACCTGGGCAGGCAGCCGGCAAGACTGAGCTGATCGCATAGCGGAAGACCTTCGCTCGCAGCGGGTTGAAGTTCGCCGCCTTGGCGCTGTAAAACGCGGTGTCCAGATTGCAGGCTGTCAAGCCGGCGATGGCGTCACCACCGCCCCCGAGGTTGTCACCGACCTGACAACTCGGATCGGCTCCGTCGAT
>CAMYJM010000344.1 GCA_947258635.1 uncultured Acidimicrobiaceae bacterium | reverse complement strand
TTCTCACACAGAATATCAGTGCAGTTTGTCGGAGGGGCCGATTACGCACCGAAGACGTCCCGCTAGATGTGTTGGGTGCGCGGGTCCGGTCCGGGTCCGCCGTAGGCCGATCGAGGCTTGTCGTGAGAAGCGGGATGTGAGCACTGCCGGCCGGGCAAATCCAGCCAGTGTGCTGACCATTGCCGAACGCTGACGCGATGGAGGGCCGGCATCGAGCCGGCCCTCCATGCGGCGCAGGTCTGCTAGTCCGTGCGGGTGATGGTGAGCATCGCGATCGGCTCGTCATCCCAGTCGTGGGCGTCCAGCAAGTCGCCGACCGAACCGTTGACTCCGGCGTGATGACTGATCCGGCGCATCGGTGAGGTGTCGACCGCATCGACCTCGTTGCCGTTGGGATCGCCGGCGAGAGCGACCGGGCCCAGCCCGGAGCAGGGATCGACGATGTCTTCGCTCATCTCCGTGTTGTCCTCGGTGCCGGCGTCGTAGGCGGCCAGTTGATACGTCTTGGTCCCGTGCCGAGGCAGCTTCACCCGGTCTGTCCCGGTGAACCCGTCGTTTGTGCAGATCAGCATCGACGCCAGCGAGAACCGGTCGCCGTGCCGCGCTGTGATCTCAAAGGTGACGGTGTCATCAAAGCCCGCCGCCTCCGTGCCTGATGGCGTCAGCGGCTCGCCAACGTCGACGACGTCGAACACGAGGTCAAACACGTCCTGTGACGCGGTCAGCCCGTCGACCGCGACCGCTTGGTTGCCGTCCTCGGCAATTGCCTCGATGGCGGCCGAGGCGAATCCTCCGACGTCGAACAGCGGCGCCTTCTTGCTGTGGGTCACCGCGACCGGCGGCGAGAGTGGCTGGCCGTCGGTGAGATTGGTGATCGTCACCTCGTACGTTCGGGTTCCGTCTGATCCGATCGCCGGTGCGGCGATAGCCGCTGTTGTGGCGAGCACGACTACGACGGCGAGCGTTCTCAGCCTCATCATGATGTACCTCCTCGTGGTCTCACATTGCTTGACCAGGATGTCGCACAAATCGGAACTGGAACTGAACGGCTGCTTACCAATCGGAGAACCTTCCGAAAGCAGTGGACATGAGGCGATTCACGATTCCCGTCCGGCCCACCCGGGATGATGTGGGGTACGCGCCCTACTTGAGCGCCGGGTGCGTGTCTCGGCAATCGTGAGGACGGCTGCCGCGTCAGTCAGTGGTCGTGTCATCCCGAAGCACGTATGTGCCAGGCGCATCGCACAGCACCGGGTGCTTGCGCGAACCCATGGCGGGCGGGGTGATCTTCTTGCCGGCGCGGCGGCTGATCCAACGGATCCACGGGTTCCACCATGTGTCCTCATGGAGGGTGGCGCGCTCCCGCCAGTCGGCCGGGTCGGCGCCGATCCTGGTGGCGGTGCGGTAACGCGCCTTCGGGTTGGGCGGGTTGACGATGCCGGCGATGTGGCCGGAGTTGCTCAGCACGAACCGGTTCCGGCCGCCGAGCAGCTGCGCCGTCTTGAAGCCCGATTGCCACGGCACGATGTGGTCGTTTTCGGCCGCCACGATGAACGTGTCCTGGGTGACGGCGCCGGGGTCCAGGGTCACGTCGCCGACGGTGAACTCGCCCTTGGCGAACTGGTTCTCGATGTAGCAGCGTCGCAGATACGACGTGTGCATGGTGGCCGGCATGCGAGTGCTGTCACCGTTCCACGCCAGGAGATCGAAGGCCGGCGGATCCTGGCCGAGGAGCCAGTTGTTGACCACGTACTGGAAGACCAGATCATTGGCACGCAGCAGATCGAAAGTGCGGGCCATTTCGGAGGCTTCCAGGTAACCCCGCTTCTTCATCTTGGCTGCCAGCGTGTCCACGGTCTTCTCGTCGGTGAATACGCCGAGAAGGCCCGGCTGGGAGAAGTCGATGTGGGTGTTGAGGAACGTTGCAGTGTTGATCGGGTTGTCGCCCGTGGCAGCCCCGTAGGCGAGGGCGATCGCCGTCAGCGTGCCCCCGAGGCACACGCTCGCCGTGTTCACGGTGGCGGCCCCGGTGATCTCGCGGATCGCCTCCACCGCGGCCAGCGGGCCTTCCAGGAGGTAGTCCTCGAACTGGATGTCGGCCATAGACGCATCGGGGTTGCGGTATGAGATGGCGAAGCTGGTGTGGCCGTGCTGGACGGCCCACTCGACCAGGCTCTTGCCCGGTGCCAGGTCCATGATGTAGTACTTGTTGATCCAGGGTGGACAGAACAGCAGCGGGATCTCGTAGGTCGTCGCCGTCTGCGGCTCGTACTGGATCAATTCGATCAGCCGGTTGCGGTAGACGACCTTGCCCGCGGTCGCCGCGGTGTTCACCCCGACCTGAAACGGTCGGGCATCGACTTGGGACGGGTAGCCGCCGTTGTGACGCAGGTCATGGAGGAAATTGCGGGCGCCCTTGAGCAGGCTGCGGCCTCCGGTCTCGACGATCTTGTCGATCACCTTCGGATTCGTCGCCGGGTTGTTCGTCGGGGCGAGGGCGTCGACGAGCAGATGCGCCGCGAACTGCGCCTTGCGCTTGCGGTCCTCCGGAAGCGAGGCGTCGTCAACAACCGCGAGGATCGACTCCGCGGCCGCCAGGTACGACTGGAGGATGCCGTGGTAGACCCAGTTATCCTCCCAGGCAGGATGCTGGAACCGGCGGTCGCCCGCCGCCGGCTCGAAGGGAGCCTCGGCCTCCTGGCCGAGCGCGGTGTTGATGACCGATCGGGTGATGGCGGCGGTCGACTTCAACATCCCGATCGACGTGGCGGCGAGTCTGCGAGGCCGCTTCATCGTGGCGGCCCCGGCGTCCGCCAGGGCGCGTAGCAGCGACACCGGGTCGACGGTCTCGGCGATGCCGAATGCGGCCCCGAGGGCCTCCATCTGTGCGCGGGAGACACGACGGGGGGTGTCGACGGCCATGGTATTACCTTCCCTTGTCAGCTGCTGCGACTGCTGATTCTATTCGGCACGCTATGCCGCCCCGCCGGCCGAGCCCGGTGGCGGCATCCGATATCCGCGCGGTCGCTCGAGAACTGGATGCCACGCACGTAGTCGAAGGGAGTGTCCGCAAAGCCGGAACACGCGTGCGGGTGACCCCCAGCTCATCGCCGCCGAATCAGGCCATCACGTATGGGCCGAGCGCTACGACAAGGATCCCGGAAACATCGTCGATCTGCAAGACGAGCTCGTCGATGCCATGGCCGGCAAGCTGCGGTCCACCCTGTGGGAGGCGGTCGGGGAGCGGCGGAGTGCCGCTGCGCCGCCCCGCTAGGCCTCCTTGGTGACATCCGCAATGTCGGCGCCGAGTGCATCGATCATCACTTGTCCGAGCATCTTCACCGAAACGCCGTGGGCGCCGCCTCCGAGCGATATCGTTCCGAGCGGATCGATCGAGGCGTCGGCGATCACCGGCCATGCCGTCGAAGCGCCGAAGGGGGTGATCGTGCCCCGTTCATATCCGGTGGCGGCAAGCGCTTCCGCGGCGTCGGGCAGAGTCATGCGGCGAATCCCGAGGTGGTTGCGGAGCTTGGTCCAGTCAATGCTGCGGTCACCAGGCACCAGGACGAACAGGTAGTCGGCTGCGCCCCGTCTCGCGACCAGGGTTTTGAGCAGCGCCGCCACCGGGACCCCGCGCCTCTCGGCCGCTTCTGCAACGCTGCCGGCTCGAGCGGTGCGGACGACCTCGTGGGGGACGCCTAACGCGGCGAGGGCCCGCAGCGCCGGTGTGTCGCCCCC
>CAMYJM010000343.1 GCA_947258635.1 uncultured Acidimicrobiaceae bacterium | reverse complement strand
CTCACCGGTGAGCGTGATGGTGGGGCCGGTCACGACGGCCGCCAGGCTGGGGGCCCGCAACGCGGCCGGCGGCGGCGGCGGCGGAGTTGTGGTTGCCGGTGGCGTCGTGGGTTCGGGTGCGGGAGCCGCCTCGGGTGTCGCCGCCAAGACGATCTCGTTGTTGATGCGACGCACGCCTTGAACATCGGCGACGACGCCGGCGATCCGATCCCTGACGGCAACGTCACTCACGGTTCCCCGGAGGGTGGCGATCTCGCCGGTGAAGCTGATCTCGCTGTCGGTGATCTGTTCGGTCAATCCGGCCGTCGCCAAGGCCGTCTGCGAGCGCTCGGCCAGGTCGGTCTCGAGTGGTCCGAGATTGGTCAGCAGGCAGACCGCAGTGATCCCGAGCCAGCCGGCTGCGCCCCAGAGCCAGTATCGAGACCGCCCTCTTTGCGAATCCTCCGCCATATGAGTCCCTTCCAGATGTCCTTCCGCCGGTTACGACCCGGCGGAAGCCAAAAGGTTCCCGATATGTGAAGCAAGGATCCGACGCGCAGCAGTTCGGGACGCCGCGATCCGTCCGGCGCTACTGGCATACTCGGAGTGTGCAGAGCGACATCGCAGCCCTCATTGGGGAAATCCGGGCGGACGATGAGGAGGCTGCCCTCCGGGCGTATTCGCGACTGTGGGCTGAGGCGGCGGATGACCCGGCAGCTGTGCTTCCGGAGCTGTGCCGGGCAGTTGCCGCCGAACCGGCCGATGGCCTCCGCCCGGTTCTGCGGCTGCTGATCATCGTGGCGGCCGTGGGTTGCGACGATCCCGGCTGCTTGGAAGCGGCGCGTACGGTCCGTCGCGGCCCCGCCGACGGCGTGATCTCGGTTGTCGGAGTTGCCGCCGGGGTGATTGTGGCCCGAGCCGAGCCGCAGTCCCTGGTTCCCGATCCGGACTCGATCCTGACGACACCCTCCGAGCTTTCCAGCGGAGTGGACGTGAGCATTGCGCGATCGGTGCCCTACCTGCTCGCCGCCTCAGCCCAGTTGCTCGAACGGGACGGCGAGGACGAGGTGACGGCTCTGGTGCGGGGCTTGTGGCACGACTGCGCGGCCCACGACCTGATGGCGCTGGCCGACTTCGTGGCCAATTGGGTCGAGCTGGTCGATGGCGCGGTGCCGGTCGGCGGGATCGTAGATCTCCTTGTCGATCTGGCGACACAGGTTGGGGCCACCGCCGACGCCAAACGATATGTGGGCCGGGTCCTCGCCGATGTCGGGATCGGCGGCGAGGCGCTGGACCGGATGGGACGTGTCTGGCGCGCCGCCGCCGTTGCAGAGGGCGTCGGACGTGGATTGTCGCTCGGGGAGGCTCCGCTCGCCGCAGACGCGGCGGCGACCGACCCCCTGGTGGACGAGCTTCTCGTCCAGTTCGCCGACGGCGACGAGATGGGTATCGAGCTCGCCCGTATCCGGCTGGAGGCGCTCCTGGATGAGCGGGCCACGTCCGCGGTGGGCTACTGGCTGGCGGCGACGATCGATGCCCTGGATGATCGCCGCCGCCATGACGAGATCGGGTGGATCCTGCTGCGCGCCATCTCGACGCGAGCCGCGCTGCCGGCGGGCTTTCTCCGCCGCTGGCTCGATGCGCCCGCCCTCCTCAACGAGCGGGAGGCGACCATGGCGCTGATCATCCTCAGCCGTAGTGAGCCCGCCGCCGTCGCTGCCGACTATCTCGAGCGTGCCATCGCCGTTTCCAACGTACGGCATGCGTCGATCGTGGTCGGTGACCTGTGGCGAGCGGTGACTCACGCCGCGCCGGGCGTCGTCCTGCAGGTGGCGTGCCGGTGGTCGGCCCTCGGTCTCGACGAGTCGGATTTCAGCGAGCTGGTCGAAGGCGTGATCAGCGAGGTCGCCGCGAGCGATTCGGAGCTGGCGGCAGGTCTGTGTGCGGAGCTGCAATCGGTGACCGCCGTCCCGGCCGGTTTGGCCGCCAGGATCCGGACGGCTGCCGGAGAGGAGTTGAGACCGTGAGCACCGTCTACGTTTCGTCGACGTTCCGCGACCTGCAGGAACACCGCAAGGCGGTCTCATTGGCCATCAAGCGCCTCGGCCACGCGGATATCGCTATGGAGTACTACGTATCGGAAGATGCCCGTCCCGTCGATCGATGTGTTCTCGATGCGGGATCGTGCGATCTGTACGTCGGCACCTTCGCCCATCGCTACGGGTTCTGTCCCGATGGCGGCGAGGTGTCGATCACCGAGTTGGAGTTCCGGGCCGCTCGGCGCAACGGTGTCGACTGCCTGTGTTTCTTCGTCGATGAGGGTGCCGACTGGCCTTCCGATCAGATCGAGCATGGCGTCGGTGCCCGGAAGCTTGAGGAGTTGCGGGCCGAGATCGGCGAGCACTACCTCGCCGGGTTCTTCGCGACACCCGACGAGCTGGGAGCGATCGCGACCGCCTCGATTGCCCGCTACTTCGATCTGGGGCCCACCCCGTTCGACGCGATGCGGGAACATCGGCTGATGAAGGAGTTCACAGCACCGACCGGCCTGCCGCGCGATCGGACCCGGGCCGCTCAAGCCCTGGCGAACATGGGAAGCCCTCGCTACGTCGCCGAGATCAAGCGCCGCCTCCTCGAAGCAGACGAGGCCGGTGATGTCACCCGCATCGCCCACTTTCTCGACGAGCTGCAGCGGCTCGCCGCCAGCCGCCGCGAACTGATGCCGATCTTCCTCGACTTACTCGAGGAGGGCGGCACGACCCAGCGGTTCTTTGCGGTGTTCCAGTTGGGCGAGCTGGCGCTGCGTGGTGTCAGTTTGGAGCCCGCCGTGATCGATGAGCTGGTGAAGCTCGCCGATTCCCCTGCGCCCGACGTGCGGCGACAGCTGGCGCACACCTTGGGAAAGCTCACTCACACGGACAAGGCCCGGCCCGACGTTCGCCGGACCCTGGACCGCCTGGTGGCTGATGCGCACGAAGCCGTTCGGGAGATGGCCGTGGACTCTCTCGGCAAGCTGCCGTAGCGGGCCGGGCGCACCGGGGAGGCCGGTCGCGGTGTCTTGACCCCGTCGGGCCCGCTACAGAGGTAGAACGATCAGGTGCAGAGCGACGAGGCCCTCGAGCCCGTTACTCAAAGTGCCCGGCACGGCCTTGGTAGTCAGCAGCGTCAGTTCGTCGCCGGTGGCGGCGGCGAGGCCATCGTCGGCGAGCAACGGATCGCCGTCGAAGTAGATCTGGGTCGTGAGCACTTCGACACCATCGATCGTTATCTTGGTGTGGATGTGACGGGGGCGCGACTCGTACAAGACCGGATCCAGCGTGATGAAGGTCCAGAAACCGTCTCCGTTGGTGACTGATTCGCCGTAGAACTGGAATCCGAGGTCACGATCGTCAGTGTCCGGAGCGTTTGGGTGGTCGTAGATGCCCTGGCCGTCGACTTGCCAGATTTCCATCGTGGCCCCGGCCACGGGCGTGCCGTCGTCGTAGACCAGGAGCCCGGAGATCTCGAGGGGAGTGCCGATAGTCGTCGGCTCGCCCCCGTCGACGACGAGGAGGTTGTTGTCTCGATCGGCTGGTTTGGCCACTGGGTAGTACGGGCCCTCCGCTTGGCGTGGCGACGCCGACAGCACGCCGGGCAGAGTTATGTCCTCTGCCGCCGGGCCGGCCGGCGCCGTCACCCCGGTTGTCGTAGTGACGTTGGTGCCGGCAATGGCCTCCGCCTCCGTCGTTGTTCAGCTCGCGACCAACAGGGCGAACCCGGCGAGCAACAGCGGGACCGTCTTCAGCTGACGCATAGTGTTGATCGAGTCTAAGAGCGTCCAGAGAACCTTGGGCCGGGGCTCTTCAGGTAGCTGGCCCGGTCCTCGGCGCTGAGGTGGGCGCGTTGCCCGGCGTGGTCGATCTCGTGGGTGACCGCGGGCTCGAGTGACACCGCCGAAGCCTCCACCTCGCCGGGCCCGGCGGCGAGGTGGGCGATCCGGGGTGACGGCTTGCCCGTGAGCAGCTGGTAGCGGTACAGGTGCTCGGCGTACAGATCGAGCTCGCCGGCCGCTATCGGTTCCGCGCGTACGCCGCTGGCGATGACGCCGGCGGCCTGCTCGATGCCCCGCTCGTGGCGAAGAAAGCTGTCGTCGTTCCAGTTGCTGACGCTGATGTATTCCATGAACACATGACGCGTGGTGTCATCCACATTGTGGTGCTCCCAGGCGTGGGCCAATTCATGGAGCAGAACGAGCATGTTGCACACGTCGATGCGGTGGCCGCTGCCGTCCTTGTTGAAGAGACCATCGTGGCCGTTGCAGGCCCCGTTGCCGCTGTGGACGTATATGCGCAGCGCGGGCAGGTGCAGGCCCGCAGCGGCGTACATCTCGATGCCGTGGCGGATCGTGGCTGCGGTTTCGTCG
>CAMYJM010000342.1 GCA_947258635.1 uncultured Acidimicrobiaceae bacterium | reverse complement strand
GCGTTCTTCACCTGGACCAGAGGGGTGAACGACTCACCCGCCAGGCTGCCGACTGCATAGATGATGGTGTTGGTGCCGCTGGCGAACGTGAGGTCGGCATCGAACACGACGACGTTGTTGTCGGCGTCTGCGGCAACCTTGACGTTGTAAGTGCCGGCCCCAACCCGGACCTTGGCCTGGTCGGGGTTGCTGAGCCCGTCGATGAGGGTCAGCGCGTCATTGGCAATGATATCCACGGCGGGAGCCGCGGCGAGGTGGCGCACCGTCACCTGGGCGCGGCCGTTGTACAGCAAGACGGTCGTGTTGGCGAACTTCGAGATCATCGGGCTGCCCTCGCCGTCGAGGTGGGCAACAACTGCCTTGTCCCGGAACCCGACCCACGTCCGCGTCTTGAGCACCGGCCGGCTCGCCGGATCAGCGCCCGCAGCACGAATCGCAACGGAATACCGGTCGAAGGGAACGGCGATCTCAGCGACGGTGCCGAACGTGACGCCCTCGAAGGTCTGGCTGAAGCCGAAGAACCGCCCGGTCACCGTGATGTCTACGGGGAAGTCGCCTTCACCGGGTATGCCATGCACCAATGTGAGCTCACCTCCGCCCACCTCGACGCGGGCAGCCGCGGCCGACGCGCCGGCCGGCATGGTCGCTACGACGAGTGCCGTCACTGCCGCAGAAATGGTCAGAAGCCTCTTGAGACGCTTCATGGTTGATCTCCTCCTCGAAATCTGGATCCTGTCGGAGCCTCTACGTTGCGGCTTATCGGAGCGGATGACGTGGGGTGCTGTGCCGCTGCGCGATCCACGGCGGCGATCCCCGGTATCGTGCAGCCATGGCCTGGATCGAGACCATCCGCGAGGACGAGTGGGCCGGCGAGCTCGCCGAGCTGTACGAACGCGTTGCCGACACAGCAGCCGGACGGGTCGACAACATCATGCAGATCCACTCGCTCAACCCGAGGGCATTGGCAGCCCACGACGCTCTCTATCGCTCCGCCATGGCCGGGACGGCGACACTGCGCAAGGTCGAGCGCGAGCTGATCGCGCTCACGGTGAGCAAGCTGAATGACTGTCACTACTGAACGGTCCACCATCGCCGCGGTCTGCGGCGCCTTCTCGACGATGATGACCTGCTGCAGCGGATCGACACGGATTGGCGAACCGCCGGCCTGGGCCAGAAGCGGATGGCGATGCTGGAGTACGCGGAGAAGCTGACGCTGACCCCGGGGGAAATGGTCGAGGCCGACGTCGCCGCCCTCGTGACGGCCGGATTCTCCGCTCGCGACGTGCTGGACATTGCCGAGGTGGTTGGCTACTACGCGTACGTCAACCGGATCGCCGACGGCCTCGGCGTCGCCGTGGAGACCTGGCTGCCGGCAGAGGAATGATGCTCGACGCGGCGCGCCGCATCCACGCCGATCTTCCCGTGATCGACGGTCACAACGATCTGCCGTGGGCCATCCGGATCCATCACAACGGCCTCGACGATGCCGACACCACGCGCCCCCTGCCGGCCCGCCACACCGACACGGCCCGGCTGCTCGCCGGCGGTGTCGGCGGACAGTTCTGGTCCGTGTACGTGCCGGCGTGGGACGAAGCCCCGTTCACGACGACCCTGGAGCAGATCGACCTCGTAGCAGAGATGTGCGCCCGCGACCCGGGCCTCGAGCTGGTGGACACGGCCGCCGGCCTGCGCCGAGTGCGTGCTGCGGGGTGCGTCGCCGGCTTGCTCGGCGCCGAAGGGGGCCACTGTATCGAGGACTCCATCGACAACTTGCGGGCGCTGGCCCGGCGCGGGGTGCGCTACATGACCCTCACGCACGCCGACACGATCGGCTGGGCGGACTCCGCCACGGACACCTCCCGGCACGGTGGCCTGACCGATTTCGGGCGCGACGTGGTTGGCGAGATGAACCGGCTCGGCATGCTCGTCGACATCTCCCATGTGTCTGCGGACACGATGCGCCACGCCGTCGCCGCCTCGACGGCTCCCGTGATCGCATCGCACTCGAATGCCTACTCGCTCGCCGCCCATCCCCGCAACGTGCCGGACGACGTACTCGAGTCGATCGGGGCCTCCGGCGGAGTCGTCATGGTGAACTTCTACCCGCCGTTTGTGCTTCAGGAAGCCGCCGCGCAAGCAACAGAGATGTTCGCGGAAGCTCGCGTCCTGATGGCGGAGCTGGGCGACGAGAAGGCCGTGAGCTTGGCACTCGCCGACCGCCGGACCGCGCTGCCGAGGGGTTCGGTGGGCGCCGTGGTCGACCACATCGAGCACATCGCCCGCGTCGCCGGGCCCGAGACGGTCGGCCTCGGCTCGGATTTCGACGGCATCGACGTGACCACACCGGGCCTCGAGGATGTGTCGTGCTATCCCAACATCACCGCGGAGCTCATGCGCCGCGGTTGGGACGAACCGGCCATCCGCAGCGTGCTCGGCGGCAACGTGCTCCGGGTGCTCGAAGCCGCCGAACGGATGGCCGGGTAGCGCCCGCCGCTCGGAGCCTGCTCCTAGCCCGCCGCCATGCGGCGCAACACCATGTGGAGGATGCCGCCGTGGCGCAGGTACGTGACCTCGACCGGTGTGTCGGCGCGGCAGGTAGCCGTGAACTCGATGGTGGTGCCGTCCCGCTTGGTGGCGACAACCGGCACCGGCTGCCGGGGCTGCAGACCGTCATCGACCTCGATCGTGAAGCTCTCCGTGCCGTCCAGTCCCAGCGCGCCCGCCGACTGCCCCTCCGGGAACGTCAACGGCAGCACTCCCATCATCACCAGGTTGGAGCGGTGAATCCGCTCGAAGCTCTCTGCGATCACGGCCTTGATGCCGAGCAGGAAGGAGCCCTTGGCCGCCCAGTCACGTGAGCTGCCCATTCCGTAGTCCCGGCCCGCCAGGACCACGAGCGGAATGCCCGCCGCCTTGTAGTTGAGCGACGCCTCGTACACGGTGCGGACCTCTCCGTCTGTGAAGTCCGTCGTGAATCCGCCCTCGGTACCCGGTGCCAGCTGATTGCGGACCCGGATATTGGCGAACGTGCCCCGTGTCATGACACGGTCGTTGCCCCGGCGCGACCCGTAGCTGTTGAAGAGCCGCGGCTCGACACCGTGATCGAGCAGGTACTTCCCGGCAGGCGTGGTCTGGCCGATGGCGCCGGCCGGCGAGATGTGATCGGTGGTGATCGAATCGCCCAGCTTGAGAAGCACCCGGGCGTCGCGAATGGGCTGGATGGGAACGGGACTCGGGCCCAGATCGACGAAGAACGGGGGCTCCTGGATGTACGTCGATGCCGGATTCCATGCATAGAGCGCTCCCCCGGCGGCGTCGATGTCCCGCCACTCGGCGCTGCCCTCGAAAACGTCGCTGTACTGCGTACGGAACTGGTCGCTGGTCACGTTGGCCGCAACCATCTCCTTGATCTCATCCCGGGTCGGCCAGATATCCGCCAGGAACACATCGCGACCCTCCGGGCTCTGGCCAATGGGCTCGGACGTGAGGTCGATATCGACGGTGCCGGCCAGGGCGTACGCCACCACGAGCGGCGGCGAGGCGAGGTAGTTGGCTCGTATGTCCTGAGAGATGCGTCCCTCGAAATTGCGGTTGCCCGACAACACGGAAGCGACCACTAGATCGTTGTCGTGGATCGCCCGGCTGATCGATTCGGGCAGCGGCCCCGAGTTGCCGATACATGTGGTGCAGCCGTAACCAACCAGGAAGAAGCCGAGGGCTTCGAGATCACCCATCAGCCCCGATCGCTCCAGGTAGTCGGTGACGAC
>CAMYJM010000341.1:3802-5940 GCA_947258635.1 uncultured Acidimicrobiaceae bacterium | reverse complement strand
CCCGTCCACGCGCGGATCAACCTCTCGGTTGTCCGACGGTGCGCGTCGCGACACACGCCCTCCTTCTCTCATCCGGACTCTTACCGTCGGCTCCGGAGTTCCACCGGAATCAACCTCTAGCGAGGGTCGCGGGCTTTCACCGCCGGTCGGGAGTTGCACCCTGCCCTGAAGGGGGCCTCTTGGTAATGCTCATTGTAACCCCCACGGCGGCTGCCCGAGCCAAAACGCGCGACGAAGCACGATCGGAGGACTCCCACTCCGCGGCTGTGCCGGCGAAGCTTGTTCGTGAGTCCCCTGGGCGGTTCTCGTTCTTGCGTAGATATGCGCCAAATCCGGCGCTCAGATACGCAAGAACGCAGCTGTGCCGGCTGGCGCTGAACTTGCGTACGTGGCCGCCATATGTGGCCTCCAGATACGCAAGAACGAAGGCCCGCCGATCACCGGATCAGGCGCACGAGCGCCCACTTCGCCGAACCGCACCGATCGATGCCTCTCGGTTGAGGTCGCCGACGCGGGCGACGTGACCGTGATTATGCGTGGGTTGGCTGTGATGCCGGTGTTAGGTGCGTTGGCCGTGGCGATTGGTCGGGATGGGGTGGGGTGGGGTTTGGGATTGGTGGGTGCCGTTTTGGATGGCGGCGTCGATGCTGGCGAGGTCGGCGAGGGTGGTCCTGGTGAGGTGCTGGGTGATGGCGTCTTGGGCGTGGGTCCAGGTGTCATGGACGGGGCAGGTGTTTTCCCAGTCGCAGGGCCCGTCGCGGAGTACGCAGTGGTCGATGGTAACGGGTCCCTCTGCTGCCTGGATGATGTCGAGGAGAGTGATGTCAGTGACAGGCCGGGCGAGGCTGTAGCCGCCTTTGGGTCCTGCACTGGCATTGAGGAGTCCGTCTCGGACGAGTCCGGCAAGGATGATGGTGAGGTTCTTGTAGGGGAGCTGCATTTCCGCAGCGATTTGGCGGGCTTGGCGGAGTTCCGTGTGGTTCTTGCTGGCGATGGCGATCATCGCTCGGAGGGCGTAGTCGCCTCGTTTGGTGAGTTTGAGTTGCATGCCGGTTGCCCCTCGAGCGGTTGCTGACTCGTATCCCAATGGACCTCATCAACCGCTATTATCTTAACCAGTGTCAGATATCTAGTCAGTAGTTGGACATCTGTAATCGGATGCCGGTATCGTCCTCGTCGATACCTCGCTCCGTCGAATCCGGGCTTTTTGATGGTGGGGAACAGTTGAGGGAGGAACCCGGACTGATGGAACCAGCCATCGGTCAATCACCTCTCCAGGTCGGAAAGTATGAGGAAAGATGTCCAAGAAACCTTCCATTCGCAAGCTGGTGGTCGTTGCCGCCGGTCTGTTTGTTGCCTCATTGAGCATCGCGTCGGTTGCGGCCCAGGAACACGAGTGCCCCGATGTCCCCGCCACTATTGAGTATGTCGACGAATTCGTCGATAAGGCTGACACTGTGATCGAGTACGCGGATACGTTGGTTGAAGCGACGGACGGAGTAGTGGAGAGCGTTGACAGCATCGTCGAGAGCGTTGACCTTGCGGTCGAGGACGCACTGGCTTCAGTAGTGGCCGGGGATCAGGCCTTTGCTGACGAGACGATGGCTGACGCTGACGCTGCGATTGAAGCCGCTGATGCAATCATCGAGGGTAGCGACCTGCTAATCGAGGCAGTTGATGAACTGGTCGAGGACGTGGACGTACTCGTAGAAGACGCTATCTGCGTGCTCACGGAACTCCTTGAGGAAGAAGACCGTGGGATTCTGCGGAACGCCCTTCGGAAGCTGAATGCGGCTGACGTCGCGGTCGAAGCGGCGGATGTGTTGGTCGAGGCAGCGGATGTGTTGGTCGAGGCGGCAGACAAGGCGATCGAGGCAGCAGACGCGGCGATCGAGGAGTCAATCGAGGGCAATAACACAGAAGAACTGGTCGAAGCGGCTGACGTCGCGGTTGAGGCGGCAGATGTGGCGGTCGAACTGGCAGACGTGGCGGTCGAAGACGCAGACGCGGCGATCGAAGCGGCAGACGCGGCGATCGAACGGGCCGACAAAGTCGTTGAAGCAGCAATCCGTCGGTAGCGAACTGGTAGCCGTTACTTGATTACTGGACGGTGACAAACTCCCAGGGCTGTGAGGAGC
>CAMYJM010000341.1:0-3770 GCA_947258635.1 uncultured Acidimicrobiaceae bacterium | reverse complement strand
CCAGATCGGCAACGGCATCAAGTAGCAAGGGACCCCGGCTTCGGCTGGGGTCCCTTTGCGTAAAGGATGTAAGCCCCGCATCGAACCCATCAACAAACCGCTCCTGATCACGAACTATGAGCGATCACGAACTCGACCAGCATGTGCGCCGAGAACGGCACCCCCAGGATTGCTTGCGGAGGAGGAGCCACGTGACCGTGACGACCCAGGTTTCTGGCAGACCTTCTGCTCGACCCGGCGGAAGGAACGAAGCGTCCTTTTGAGTGGCCTCGGGATTCTCATACCCGAGGGCCACCCGTCTCTTCTGGCCGCGACGCGCAGACGCTACGCCAGTGCCACGCCTCCCGTTTGCCTCGCTCTCCGCCGCGGCGGGTTGACCGCTCCGACGGTCAGTGCGCCGTTGCGCCGTGACCCGGATGGGTGTGTGACGCCCGCCAGGCCTTGATGCCGCTCTCGATCGCGCCCCATACCGTGAGAATGGCGAAGAACCCGAGCAGGAACACGATCGGCCACCCGACACCGTCGTCGCTGCCGACCCGACTGGCGTGCCAGATCACCATTGCCACCATGCCGACCGCAAAGTAGGACCAGAACGCCACGTCCAACCACTTGGACCACAGTGGTTCCTCGTCCCGGGGCGGCTGCCACATTCTGAAGGCGAGCCCTGAGAAACCCGATCACGCCGAGACTTGCTGGGGCACTTGGGCGGGGTTCGTGGCCCGACGTCGGGGCGGCTTGGACAAGAGAGGGAGTTGCCGGCGTTGGTGACAGCCGGTCCGGCCGGGCCTGCCGACGCGCTTGACCAGCACGCGAGATACTTCATCTACGGCGCCTGGTCGCATGGCGGGGGCCGGGCGTCAACCTGGCGTGCGGCGCGCACACACCCCGGTTGCCGGTGTCCGCGCCGGTCCGAGAGGGCTGGGCAGATTGTCTGCACCGCACCGAGCGCCAGTTATCGTCATGACGCCCGCACGCCCAAACAACGCCGAGCGGCACCTCCAGGGGCGTCTCAGAACTACGGGCTACGGGCGGGTATGAGAGTCCTTCTTCCATACCGACACATGCTTGGTGCTCTCGTCAGTGAAGGGCTCGTGTTCCCAGCCTGCCCAGCGACCAACCCTGCTCATTCCAGCCACCTTCGCCATCAGGTCAAGCTCCTCAGGGAAGACGTAGCGAAACGGAATTGACATCCGAACCAGCTCGCCGTCCCGGAGGGCGAAGTGATGAGATGTGAACTCCTGAGTTGCGAAGTGGTATTCGTCAATCCCCCATCGGGTTTCGCTCAGGTGAAAGGCATGGAGGTTCTCGCCCGGAGGCAGCATCCTCAGCTTCGGGACACCGACCTCAACCACGAAGTAGCCGTCGGGTTCGAGGTGATCGGCGGCATTCTGGAAGCAGGCCAACTGCCCGTCTTGGGTAGTGAGGTTGTTGATCGTGTTGAACACGACAAACACCAACCCGTAGGTGCGATCCATTTTGGTGGTTGCGAAGTCGCCCTCGACGGCGTGTATTGAGTTCGCCCCGGGCTTCGCCCGCAACCGGGCAAGCATCGCCCCCGACAGGTCGACGCCATCAACAGGGACGCCTGTTTCGTGCAGCGGCAGCCCTATGCGGCCTGTCCCGATACCGAACTCCAGCGCTCGCTTTTCGCCGGCAAGTCTCGCAAGGAAGTCCACAACGGGGCGAACGACCTCTGGTGTCGACATGGCTGCGGCACCTTCGTCATAGCGCTCCGCAATACTCTCTCCGAAGTAGTCCTTCTTCACCATGTTGTCCGATCGAATCCCGAGGCTTTCACCGTACACACGGGTGGCCCATCCGCACAGATCGGCGTCCGCAATTGGAGACGGGCCCGGCGTGAGGTACACATTGCAGTTGAGTGATCATTGGGGCAGCGTTCATGGTGGCAGCGGCCAGGTCAGAGCGATCTGACCTGGTCCACGATCTCCTGGAGTTGAGCGTGGTGGGGTCCCTTCCAGTAGATACGTTCGCAGTCCTTGCATCTCCGAAAGTCGTCGTAATGGGCCCGTGTTCTCGTTAGGACGCGGTCGGCAATTTCCGCTTCCTCGACGGCTTGTAGCTCGCCGTTGCATGCCATACATCTTGTGAACGCATCCATCGACGCCACCAGGTCGAAGTGGCGGGTCACCTCCGTCAGTTGCTCGCGTGGATCTGTCGCCCTGACAAAATATCCATGGGTGAGCACGCCATGCATCAACAGGCCGATGTCCCTGGTTAGCAGGATACGGGCTTCTCGGGTGGAGGTTTCAACGAGTTCTGGATCGGTCCACTCCACGTTGTACGCAGAGTCGAATCCCAAGAGGCGAAGGTACCTGGTCAACTTGCCGAGGTGACCGTCGAGCACAAAGCAAAGCTCCAGCAACGGCTCTGGACTCACCCGCCATGTGGGCTCGACACAGAGAACTCGAAACGGGGGATAGACGCTGATGCGGTCGCCGTCCTGTACCCGGTAGGAGAAATCAACGGCTGCGCCATTGGCGAGGATCAACTCCACCTCGGGGTGGGGCACTCCGCAGGCTTCGATCATGTCTTTTACGCTGCCGGGAACGTCGAAAGAACGCGTGACCATCCCCGACCTGCGATCCGAGGAGAGGAAGTCGCGCAACGTGGCGTAGAAGCGAAATTCGGCGTATCTGGTCACCGGATTGCCTCGGGACTCCAATCGACGGCCCGGTCCCCAGCCGGACTGGGCTGCTCTCCCAGCGTACCGATGATTGCCGCTTGGCGAAGGCGACCCACGAACTGCGGGCGGCCCCAGCTAGGTCCGGCGGTCGATCTGGTAGCTCGAGCCGGGCTCCCGCTTGGCGTATTCCTTCATCTCGGAAGCGACGGCGGAGGCCTCCCACTCGCTCGTGATGCGGCGCCGCATGTTGGTGGCGACGCCCAGCGAGATCGAAGAAATCGGGAATGCGTGGCGTTCGCCGCGCCGATCGATGACCTCGATGTACCCCTGGAGGGCATCGGCGGTGTCGTAGAAATCGAGGATGCCGTCGTCATAGGCGGTCACGGTGTTCTTGCAGAATTCCTCGGCGTTGTTCGGGTTGATGACGGCAACGAAGTCGTCGCCGCCGACATGGCCGACAAACGCCTCCGGGTCACCGCATGCTTCAGCGGCGTTGAGTAACACGCTGGCGCTGAACTTGATCACCGAGTCACCGCGCATGAAGCCGTAGTGGTCGTTGAACGACTTGAAGTTGTCGAGGTCGGCGTGCACGACGGCGAACGCGTTGCCGGAGCGGACCCGCTCCTCGAGCTCGCGGGCGATGCGGAAGTTGCCGGGAAGCCCGGTCAGCGGCGACAAGTCGCGCATCTGCTGCGCCCGCCGCAAAACGGTCTTGACCCGCGCCATCAGCTCATCGAGGTCAAAGGGCTTGGTGACATAGTCGTCGGCGCCGAGGTCGAGGCCTTTGACGCGATCTTCGGCGAGCGCCTTGGCCGTCAGGATGATTACGGGGACATGGGCCGTCGCCGGGCTCTTGCGCATGTGGCGCAGCACAGTGAGGCCGTCCATCTCGGGCATCATGACGTCGAGCAGCACGAGGTCTGGAGGCCGCAGCTTGGCCATCTCGAGGGCAATCTTGCCGTTCTCGGCCGTTTCCGCTTCGAATCCCTCGAGCTCGAGATTCATACGCACGAACTGGACGATGTCCGGATCATCGTCGACAACGAGTACTCGTTCTTTCATCGGGCGCTCAGCCCTCCACAGTTCTTCGCATAGCGGCTACGGCAGCGACAGGATCGTCAGCACT
>CAMYJM010000340.1:3787-4831 GCA_947258635.1 uncultured Acidimicrobiaceae bacterium | reverse complement strand
CGATCAGAAGATCCAGGTGATCAAGGCCGTTCGCGGCCTGACCAGCCTGGGCCTGAAGGAAGCCAAGGCGGTCGTTGACGGCGCCCCCGGCCCGGTTCTCGAGGGCGTCGACAAGGAAACAGCCGAGAAGGCGAAGGCAGAGCTGGAGGCCGCCGGCGGCTCTGTCGAGCTCAAGTAGTTTCGCCCAAATCAGGATTTGCTCGAGCGGTAGAAATGGGCGCCCTGCGGGCGCCCATTTCTGTGCCTGAAGCGGCCTGGCGGCCGTACAAAGCGGCGCCCGACTCGACCGCACCTAATGGCTCCCCCCGGAGGGGGGAGGGGCACCGCCCGAAGGGTGGGAAGGGGGGCGTCCGATTGACGTGGTTCCCGGTGCAAGGGATCTGTCGCCCGTCGCTCTCGAACCGCATCGAACCGGGACCGACGCCAGACGGCGCGCCCCCTACCTGCTGCGCAGGGACCTTCCCCCCCTCCGGGGGGACACACCCCCTAGCGGCGGCTTCGCGCCATGTCGTCGCCGACGGGCTCGTACGGCCGAGTTACCGGGATGGTACGGATGACCTTCTGGCGGGGCCGCGTCAGGTAGCCGAGTGGCAGCGTAACGATGTGCACCAAGCGGCTAAACGGAAACACGGCCACCAGGGCGAAGAAGGACAGCACATGAGTCTTCAGCACCCATGGCAGCGCCGCCACCAGCTCGGGCTGCGGCGACAGCGTGAGCAGTGACCTCACGTAGGGCACGAACACCGATGTACCCCAGAAGGACCCCCACCGGTAGCCGATCGCAATCCACAGCCCGGTGATGATCTGAAGTAGCAGAATCCCCAGCACGACGGCATCCATGGGCGTTGTCACGGCCCGGATTCGTGGCACCCGGATGCGACGGGCGATGAGCACGAGGATCCCGAAGAGTGCCCAGACTCCGAGAGCGAAACCCGTGATCTCGAGCAGCAAGGTCTGGAAACGGACACCGTGCCAGATCTCGAAACCGCGCGGCACGAGCAGCGCCAGGAGATGCCCGATCAAGATCAGCGAGATGCCCCAGTG
>CAMYJM010000340.1:0-3776 GCA_947258635.1 uncultured Acidimicrobiaceae bacterium | reverse complement strand
CGATCCCCAGAAGAGCTGTCTGCTCTCCAGCAGCTGAGAAGACATTGACGAGACCGTGAACTGCGCAAAGCGCCAGCGCAGGACGGTCACGACGATCAGCAAAGCAACCGCCGCATAGGGAATCACGACGAACAAGAGCTGATTGTCGGTCATGGGCTGGCCCTCCTGGCCGCTACGGCATTCTGGACACGTTCTCGCAGCACCGCCTGGGCCGCACCCAGGAGATAGAGGTACGGGTTCTTGCGATCCTCTTTCTTGAGGTCCTTCATCATTGCGGCGACCGCGCCCGGCAGGACGTCAACGAGGTCGGGGAGTGGGTGGTCGGTGGCATCGAGATACCGAAGAACCGGCTCGAGATGATCCGGGAGCTCGCCCCGCCGATCGACGCCGACGAGCGCATATTCACGCTGCAGATCGGCCATGAAGGCACCGCGCCGGTAGTTCTCGCCCCAGACGACGTGACCGATGTAAGGCACGAACTTCGGAGACAGGTCGAGAGTCTCGGTGTGGAGCTCCTCCCATCTGCGTAGGTCGATCCTGCGAATCTCCTTGACGAAGCGTTGCATTTCCCGGCGTGCCGCCGCCCCCGTCATCCGGCTCACCGATGCGTCGAGAGAACCGAGCCTCTCGGCATCCGGATATCGGAATCCGCCGGCCACGATCGAAGCGTCTCCCATCAGGCCCCCCTCTTCGGAGGCTGCAAATAGCCGACGCCGACCTTGCCCCTGTGCGCCAGGGGGTCGATCAGCTCATCGATGGCCATCTCACGGTGATAGGGCGGCAGCACGAATCGCTCTTCCATCGTCGGCAGGGTGGTGAGTCGATAGATAGCCTCGACTTCTTCCGGTGTGGTGCCCGCCGTCTCGAGGACGGCGAGGGTGTCCTCGTCGATTCCTCCGGCGACACTCTGGCGGCGTTTGTAGAGCCGCACGGCGAGCATCTTCCGCAGCACGGTGCGAATCCGGGTTTCGTCGCCGACTGCGAACAAGTTGGCCAGGTACTTGACGGGGAGTCGGGCCTTGTCGATCTCGTCGAAGAGCTCGAAGTCGCGGCCCGTGCCGTTGATGTCGAGCTTGGCCAAGTTGTTCTCGATGGTGCTCATGATCGGCGAGAGCGGCGGGATGTAGTACATCATCGCCACCGTCCGATATTCGGCGTGGAGCGGGAGCGCCAAGCCCCACTCTTTGACGAACTTCCACGCCGGCGACTGCCGCGCCGACTCGATCCAGTCATCCCCGATACCGGCCTCACGAGCGCCGGCGACTACCTCGGGGTCGTTGGGATCGAGCAGCGCATCGAGTTGCGTGGCAATCAGCTCGTCGACCGGCACCGATGCGATGTCCTCGATGCGATCTGCGTCGTACAGCAGAACGCCCATGTAGCGGATGCGCCCTACGCACGAATGGGCGCATGCCGGGGCCTGACCTGTTTCCATGCGGGGGAAGCACAGGATGCACTTCTCGGACGTGCCGGTCGACCAGTTGTAGTAGACCTTCTTGTAGGGACAGGCGGCGACGCACATCCGCCACGCCCGGCACTTGTCCTCGTGGACCAGCACGATGCCGTCTTCAGCGCGCTTGTAGATCGCTCCCGAGGGACACGCCGCAACACAGGCCGGATTCAGGCAGTGGTTGCAGATACGCGGCAGGTAGTTGAACACGACGCGTTCGATTTCTTCCATCTGGGCGCGGACCTCCGGGTCGAGATCGCGCAGGCTCACGTCGTTGCGGGCGTAAATGCCGGACCCGCCCAGGTCGTCGTCCCAGTTGGGCCCGGCTTCGATTTCCATGTTGTCGCCGGTGATCATGGAGATCGGCCGAGCCGTCGGCTGTTGCGTCCCGCCCGGGCTCGAGATCAGGTCGCTGTAGCGGAAGGTGAACGGCTCGTAGTAGTCGTCCATCTGGGGGAGCGCCGGGTTGAAGAAGAGCCGGGCCAGGCCGGTCGCCTGATTGTGAATCTTCAGGGAGAGGCGTCCCTGCGCGTCCCGCCGCCATCCGCCGTCGTAGTGATCCTGGTCCTCCCAGCCGAAGGGGTACCCGGTGCCGGGACGGGTCTCGACGTTGTTCCACCACATGTAGTCCGCACCCTGGCGGTCGGTCCACAGGTTCTTGCAGGCGACGGAGCACGTGTGGCAACCGATGCACTTGTCGAGATGGAACAGCATGCTCATCTGAGCGCGTACTCTCATGGGCTGCCTCCTTTCAATACTCCGGTTGATCGATACGGTGGACATATACGAAAGTGTCTCGGTTGACACCGGTCGGCCCCCAGTAGTTGAAGGCATATGTGAACTGGGCGTAGCCGCCGCTCATCAAGACCGGCTTGAGCCGGGTTCGGGTGAGCGAGTTGTTCATCCCGGCGCGCGTCTTGCGCCGCGGTGAGATGGGAATCCCAATGGTTCGTTCGGTGGCGTGGTAGACGAACACGGTTCCGGGTGGGATCCGGGCTGAGGTCGTGCAGCGCTGCACGAACACGCCGTTGTCATTGAACAGCTCGACCCAGTCGTTGTCGGCGATTCCCAGCTCGATCGCATCCTTGTCGTTCAGCCATATCGTGTAGCCGCCGCGCGACAGCGTCATCATCCGATGGTTGTCCGAATAGGTCGAGTGGATCGACCACTTGCCGTGGGGCGTGATGTAGTTGAACAGGCGGCCGTGCTGGCCCTCCGCCATGGATTGCTCGTGCTCTGAGAGCATTGTGTGGTCCGGGCGCGGCTTGTACACCGGAAGGTGCTCGCCCCACGCCAGGTACTGCTCATGGTCGAGGTAGAAGTGCTGGCGACCGGTGAGGGTCCGCCACGGCACCAGGTGCTCGACGTTGAACGTGAACGGGTTGTAAGCCCGGCCCTTAGTGACGATCCCGCTCCACGTCGGTGTCGTCAGCACCCGCCGTGGTTGGGCAACGATGTCGGCGAAGTTGACCCGCACGTCGCGTTGCCCGTCGCCCAGGTGGCGCAGCGTGCGCCCCGTCTTGGCTTCCTCGGCCTCGAAGGCACGGTACGCCAATTCACCGTTGGCAGCCGGGTCCAGCGCCAGGATCGCTTCGCAGACTTCGCGATCCAGGCGGAGAGAAGGCATCACGACTCCGTTGCCGCTCGGGGCCGGCGCCGGCTGCTTGCGGGCCAGCTCGTCGTAGAAGTCCGCAACGTCGATACGCAGGCCGTGCTGGGCGACGCCGTTGGCGCGGACCCCCGGACCGAGCGTCGTCATCCGCTCACCGAGCTTCGTGTAGTCCCGCTTGATGATGCGGAACTTTGGCATCGTCTTGCCGGGAATCGCCGGGACGTGCCCGTCCCACCAGTTGCCCGGGGCGGGCTGGGCCAGCTCGTCCGGAGTGTCATGTGTCAGCGGCAGCATCACGACGTCCTCGACCTCGCCCAGTCCGCCGGCCTCTGCCAGTTCGCTGACTTTGTTGGCGAGCGCTTGGAAGATCTGCCAGTCCGACTTCGACTCCCAGGCCGGCGGCACTGCAGCCTGCATCGGATTGATGAAGGTGTGCATGTCCGTGGTGTTGATGTCGTCCTTTTCGTACCAAGTTGCGGCCGGCAGGACGATGTCCGAGTAGAGGGCGGATGTGTCCATGCGGAAGTTGAGGTCGACCACCAGGTCCATCTTTCCTTCCGGCGCCACGTCCCTCCAGGTGACCTCGTTCACCGACTCCTCGGCCATGTCCTCGGCGATGGCGTTGTGATGGGTCCCCAGGTAGTGCTTGAGGAAGTACTCGTGGCCCTTGGAGCTCGACATCAGGGCGTTGCCGCGCCAGATGAACCAGACCCG
>CAMYJM010000339.1 GCA_947258635.1 uncultured Acidimicrobiaceae bacterium | reverse complement strand
ACTCGTGCGTACCTAGAAGGACTTAGTCAGAAGGGGCGCCCCACGGGGCGCCCCTTCTGCGCGTCAAGACAGCCGCATTCCGAATGTGAGCCAGGTGCCGTCGGGGGCGATTTCGACATAGGGGTCAGTCCAAGGTGGCTCTTCGCGAACGTTGGTACCGTATGTTTCGAGGATTCGTTTCTTCTCGGCGGCACCCATGGCCTCGAAATCGTCCTCTGACAGATGAGCGATGTCCGGCCAAACCCAGAACTCGTCGCCACCGGACGTCATCTCGAGCCCGGAGGGCAAGCCGAGCGCCCCAAGCAGATCGGGGGTTGTGATCCAAGGCGGATTGTCGACGAAGAGGTGACCCGGCGGGTTGCTGTGCCCGTAGATGAGGTCCGTGTCTTCCGCTGCCGCTTGGAAGGCCAGCGTCCCGATGTCACATGTGGCGACCGCGTTGCCGAGCATGCGGCGCGTTTCGGCGACGGGCGTCGGCAGGCCTGGCTGGTCCTCCAACCGAAGGAGCAACGCGGCCGGGAAACACTCGGCGGGCGGCGCCGGCACCCATCGATCGCTGTACGGCTTCTCGAGTCCGCCGGTTCCCGCGAGTGCCGCGTCACCCCGAATGCCCTCGGACTTCTGGACGCAGGAGACTCCGTCCTCACACGATAGGTCTACGGCCAGATAGGTGCGGGCGAGAGCTTCAGAAGACTCAGCTCGGGACATCATCACGCGGCTTCCATAGAAGTCGTGAATTTGAACGTGAGGCTCGGCGGCAGACGAGACCTGGAAGTCGGCGAGGACCGTCCCGAAGTCGAGCGCTCGTCCGGTATCGAGGACCACTCGGAGTCGTACTGCGTCCCCTTCGCTTGCCAGGGTCGCCCGCAATGTGCCCTGGTCGTCGGCGGAGTACAAGGCGGAGCCTTCGACAACGTCGTGTGGGGCGGGATCGACGCTGGTCCGGTTCCCGACCACGCTGTAGAAGTCGGCGTCGGTCTCGCCGAAATGGGTGATAGAGATAGCTTCTCCGATACGCCACGACACCAGGCGGCTCGTGGTTGTTGCAGTTCCCGATGGGTGCTCGGCAACTGCCTCAGCCGGCGCTCCGACGCCGGCGTAATGAACGATCGATCCGCCGCCGGCGACGTAGAAACCTCCGTCGTTGTCGGCGGCGACACCGCCGATGTCGCTGGCTGCCGGCCCGCCCTCAACGAGCAGGGCTTGGGTCCCGTCACTGCCGTGCCATGTCACGAAGCCACGTTCGACGGTCAGGTACCCATTCTCGAGATCAGGCGTCGTCGGCAGTTCAGGGGGAGTCGTCGTTTTGGGTGCAGGCGGAGTCGGCACGGATGTGGTGGCCGTTTGTGAAGTTGTCGAAGGAGCGCTGGTCGAGGGAGCCCTCGTCGTCGGCGGACTGGTCGTCGGAGCAGTGCTGGTACATGCTCCGAGGATGAACGAGATCGCGCCGAGTGCGAAGCCCAACTGCAGTCGCATCCCATCCCTGCTCGTCTGCTGTTTCCTGGACAACTTCGCTCGGTCCCGACACTTGGTACTGGATACTGAGTACTGGCTACTGAGTGCTAGAAGTCAGCTTGGGTTATCAACGTGCAGCCGGTGGAGCCCACCAATTCGCTGAAGGCCTCGCAGCTTCCCTCCAGGCGGATCTCGACGGAGGTGACCGAATCGAACTGAAGCGCATTGGCGGCGATGTTGAGGACGAAGAACCGGCGGCCCTGCTCGGTCCTGACAACGTCGGGCACGGTGATCGCGTTGAAGTCGATGAAGGCCCGGCCGTCCCTGATCGTGACGCTGCGGAAGGCGTCCTTCGTATCGGCTGAGAAGAACGAGCCGAACCCGAGAGCGGCCTCCTCATCAGTGGGGCCCTGGACGAGCTCCTTGAGGGTTTCGGTCAGTCGTTGCAGGGTGCGCGGCACCGTGCGGTACACGAACGTGGTGCCGGAAGGCTCGATGATGTTGCCGCAGTTGAAATACACCCGAAGCAAGGTGACCGACTCGGACGTCGGTGGCTGGGTTAGCCGGCACGGCCCGGCGGTGAATGGGAAGACGCGCTCGGGTATCGTCGTGGGCGCTCCGCTGGTGGTAGTGGTCGATCGAGCGACTATGGGCGCTCGCGTGGTAGTAGGCGTGACGGGGCTTGCGGCCGATGGTTCCTGTGTGGTGGGCACCACTCCCGCCTCGGAGGTTTCGATCACGCGCAGGAACGCGTTCCAGACGCCGAGGGCCAGGATTACCGCCAGCGCGGCCATCAGTACCCGTTCGATTGCTTCCAGTGTGCGCGGTGACATCTACGGCACCCTATCGAACCTTTGGTTCCTTGGGGTGGAACGTTAGGGCGCGGCGCCTGGTTCCCGTCCTATTGAACTTCGAACATGACCCGATCGGCATGCTCCAGCGGCCGCGCCGACCCGAGGATCGACCAGACGTCGGCCAGCTGACGCAACTTGGGCGCAGCGGCCGGGTGACCGAAGATGGCGTGGCCGAGGGCCAGGACGATGTCGTCAGAAGCGTCGAAACCTACGGCCTCCAGGGCGTTGCGCACCCGCACGTAATGCATCTCGTCGTACTCCGTGGCATGGAGTGCCATCAGCCGGCGGTCTGACATTCCTGGCATTGTTACCCCTTACCGAGTTATCCACAGGTAAGACAGTCGGGACGCCAGTTTCTTACGGAAACGCGCTGGGGCGCTAGACCCATTCTTCTGCGGCGTAGCGGGCCTTGTTCGCCGACCACTCATGTTCGAGAAGGCCCCAGACGGCGTGATCGAGCCACTGACCCCCCACTTTCACCTCGTCGCGCAGCACCCCCTCGTTGGTGAAGCCGAGCTTGGTGGCCACCCTTTCCGAGGCGATATTGCCAACGGCGGTCCGCAGCGTGACGCGGTGCACCCCGAGTTCCTCGAAGCCGATCTGGACGACATTGGCCGCCGCCTCGGTGCATATCCCGCGGCCGGTGTGATCGCTCCTGACCCAGTAGCCGATCTCGCCGACCAGGTTGGGCCGGGACACCCACCAGACCGAGACATTGCCGAGATGAATGTCGGGTGACTCCGCGTTGCGGATCGTGAAGTCGAATGCTCGGGCCTCGGCCCAGGAGGCCGCCGAGTCGCGCAGAAAGGAGGCGGTGGTGTTCTTGTTGTAGTCGACGGCCCACGGCAGGTAGCGGGCGAGGTCGGGGAGGGAGGCGCGCACCGCATCGTCGACGGCGCCGAGGTCGCGGCGGCGGAACGGCCGCAACATGTAGTTGGGTGTATAACGCGGGCGGGGGCTTATCGCGCTCGGCATCGTCGCCAATCTATCAAGCGTAACCTGACTAGATGCAACATCCCCGGGCCGCCGAGGTCAGCACGCCCCACTGGGACGCCCTCGACTCGATATCTGGCGTGGCGCAACCCGACCGTGCGGTCGCCGCCGTGTTGGTGCCGCTGTACATGGATGTCAACGAGTCCGTGCGCGTGATAATGACCAAGCGGCCCGACAACATGCGGACCCACCCCGGTGATGTGGTCTTCCCCGGTGGGCGGATGGAACCCGGGGAATCGGCCGTCGACGCGGCTATCCGCGAAGCCTGCGAAGAGGTGGGCCTGCCCGAGGACTCGATCGAGGTGGTCGGCGGGCTGTCACCGATATCAACCCGCGATCCAAGCAATCTCATTGTCCCCGTGGTCGCCAAGGTCACACGCCCCGACGTCCTCATCCCGCAGCCCGATGAGGTCGAGGTCATCTGAGGTCGAGGTCATCCTCGAGCCCACCGTGGAAGAGCTCCTCGACGAGACTCGCTGGAACGTCTCGGAGTGGTTTGGCCGCAACCTGTGGTTCTTCGATTTCCCCGAAGCCACCCTCTGGGGGGCCACCGCGTTCATGGTGCGCGAGCTGCTCGAGGTTTTTCGGCCAAATCAGGATTTGGCCGAGTTCAGATGATGCGGTCCTACGGACCGCCGCCCTTCTTCGAATTCGACCGCGCCGGTCGCTCGAATTCGTACGAGGGGACTCCGGAGGATTCCCCCTCGTGCACCCCCTCCTCCGGAACGGACCAGGATCCTGAGCCAATGGGGTTCGACCGCGCATGTCGCTCGAATTCTTGAAAAGGGGGACGAAGGATCATCCCCCTTCCAAACCCCCTCACCAACCCTGACTCGAGCGAAACACCTACAGCCACCTCTTCAACCAGCCCAGCACTTCTCCGTACCAATGGATGCTGTTTGCGGGGGTCTCGATCCAGTGGCCCTCGTCGGGGTAGTACACGAGCCGGGTGGGCACCCCCTTGTGCTGCAGGATTCCGTACAGCGCCAGGCCCTGAGTCACAACAACCCGATAGTCCTGTTCACCGTGGATGATGAGGGTCGGAGTCACGATGGCGGAGGTGTGCGCCAGGGGGCTCCACCGCTGGACGGCCTCCATGTCCTCCCACGGGAGCCCCCCGATCGCTTTCTCGCGGCCTTCGGTGATGTCGCTGGCCCACTGGCCGAGCAGATCGGTGACTCCGGCGTGACACACCGACGCCTTGAACCGGTCGGTGCGGGTCGTGATCCATGTGACCAAGTATCCGCCATAGGAGCCTCCGGCGATGGCCATGCGGTCTTCATCGATATATCCGGTCGCGATCAGGGCGTCGGTGGCCGCCACGATGTCGGTGTAGGTCTTGTCTCCCCAGGCGCCTCGGATCGCATCGGTGAACTCCTCCCCCCAGGAGGTGGAACCGTGGAAGTTCGCCGACGCAACGACGTATCCGGCGGCGGCGAATGCTTGGGTGTTCCAGCGCCAGTGCCAGCCGTCGTTCACCATGCCGTGGGGTCCGCCGTGGATGTTGTGCAGCAGCGGCCACTTCTGCGACATGTCGAAGCCCGGAGGAAAGACCAGCTTCACCTCGATCGAGCGTCCACCGGCGCCTGCGATGTTGATGACCTCCGTGGTTCCGAGTTCGATGTCGGCCAGCACGGCGCCGTTGAAATCGGATACCCGGCGCACCGCTCCGCCGTCGGTCACGGCGACTTCGGCGGGTTGTGACGTGCTCTCGGTGCGATACCAGATCCTCTTTCCGGCGGGAGCGGGCCCATGGGCCGAGCCCTCGCCATCGACGAGCTGTGGAGTGGTGTCGGAGAGGTCGGTCGTGAACAACCGATTGCGCCCCCGGTGCTCGGCTGCGAGAACAACGGTGTCATTGCCGGTGAACTCCCAACCGGCGGCAGATTCGTCCCAGGCCTCGGTGAGGACCGTGGCCTGTTGAGAATCGAAGTTATAGCGGACGAGCCGCACCCGATCGGCGTAGTAGGAGGGCTCGACCTGGATTCCATAGACGAGCGACTTGCCATCGGGCGACCA
>CAMYJM010000338.1 GCA_947258635.1 uncultured Acidimicrobiaceae bacterium | reverse complement strand
GGTCAATCCGGCGCCGAGCCGGTCGGCGAGCGTGTCGATGACGAGGGCCAGGGTCATCAGCTCAGCCCCAATGAGCTGCGCAACCCACCGAGCAACTCCGGAACCGCGTCCGTCGCCGCCCGCACCTCGTCGAGGGCCGGTTGCAGCGGCACGGTCGGGTCGGCCACATCGGGGATGGCGCCAAGGAGATCGGGCAACTCGAGCCCGTCGAGGAGTCCGGCCGCCAGGTCGGCGAGGTCGGGGATGGCGAGGTCGTCGAGGAGCCCCGGCGGTTCGGGGGGCTCCACGTATTGGCGCAGCTCGAGGCGGTATCGGAACTCGTCACCCCACTCGTTTGCTTCGGATAGCTCGAATCCGACGATCAGCACGTCTTCGAGCTCCGAGGCCTCGGTTATGTCGGCGACGAAGGTCACAGGAGAGCCGTCGAGAAAGGCAGCCCGGAGCTCTTCGAGGAAAGCCGAACGCCGCTCGTCACCCTGGAGCGACCCGGTGATGGCGACGGTGAGACTGTTGGTGCCCAGATCCTGGTGGAGGTCGCCCATGAGCCCGGGGACCGGAAGGCGCGCCAGCCGGCGGCCCTCGACGACCTCGATCCGCTCGATGGCGGGAGGCTCCCACTGCCCGATCATCGGCCGGACGATCACGGGTGACGCCCCCGAACTGCACCGTTGTTGAAGTCCACACGGAAGGTGTAACCGGCGTGGCGTCACGAAACCGTCGCGATGGCGACGCAGATGGGGGTCCCGCCGAGCGGTTGTTCGACTCGACACACCGGACCGCATCCCGAGGCTTCCCAGATTGAGCCTCGACCACGCCGCGGCCGTTCGCTAGGTTGGACTGACGGGAGAGAGGGGACTCAATGGCCGATGAGAAACGTAAGCGATGCTTCGTGGTGCAGGGGTTCGGGGAGAAGACCGACTTTCGCACCGGACGCGTGCTCAACCTCGATGACTCGTACGAGATCATCAAGGAGGCGGTCGAGACCGCCGGGCTCGAGTGCATCAGGGCCGACAAGGTCATGCACTCGGGATCGATCGACGTCGAGATGTGGGAGGAGATTCTCAACGCCGATCTCGTGATTGCCGATGTCTCGACGTCGAACTGGAACGCGGCCTATGAGCTCGGGGTGCGCCACGCCCTGCGGCCGGGCCGGACGATCGTCGTGGCGGAGAATCAGTTCGAGTTCGCATTCGACATCAACCACATTGCGATCACGACATACACCCATGGCGGGCCCGAGCTGGGCCGCCACGAGGCGAACCGCTTCCGCACGAGGCTCACCGAGCTCATCGCGGCCACGATGGCCGACGCCGATGGCCGGCCAGACAGTCCGGTGTTCCTCTCGCTACCCGGACTGGAGCCGCCGCTACGCGGGAAGCGCCCCGCGGCAGCCGAACCTGGCGCCGCCGGGGAGGCGGCAGGCACGCCGGACCAGGGGGCGGCCGAAGAGGCGCCCCCCGCGGCGGCCGACCCGGCCGCCGCAGCATGGGGCACGCTGCGTGATCAGGCGATGGCCGCCAAGAGTGAAGGTGATTGGGAAAAGGTCAAGACCCTCCTGAGCGCCGCCCACGCCATAGTGCCCCGGGAGGACTACATAACCCAGCAGCTGGCGCTGGCGACCTACAAGTCCGAGACGCCATCGCCCGCGGCGGCCCTGGCCGAGGCCCGCGAGATCCTCGAAGGGCTCAACCCGGTGACTTCTCACGATCCCGAGACTCTCGGCCTCTGGGCCGCAGTGCACAAGAACAAGTGGTACCTGAACGAGGACCCGGCCGATCTGGATGAGGCGATCAAAGGGAATGAGAAGGGCTTCTATCTCAAAGGCGACTACTACAACGGCATCAACCTCGCCTTCTTGCTCAATGTCCGGGCGGCCCTTCCCGGCGCCGAACCGGCGGAGGCCATCACCGACTACGTCACTGCCCAGCGGGTGCGCCGCAAAGTGGCAGCCATCGTCGATCGAGCGCTCGCCGAGCTGCCCGAGCCGGGCACTGATGACACCGACGTCGATCTCCGCAAGCGCCGGGAAGAGCGGTACTGGCTGCTCGCCACCCGACGCGAGGCTGCCGTCGGACTCGGTGACGGCGACGCAGCCGAGCAGTTCCGCCAAGAGGCCCTGGCTACCGATCCTGAGACGTGGATGGTGGAATCCACCGACGGCCAGATCGCCGTGCTGGAGGGACTGCTGGCGTCCTCGCCCCTCGACCTAATCGGCGCCGCGCCCGGCTCCGAGAAGGCCGGCAAGAAAGCCAAGCGGCCCGCGGCAGCCGGCGACAAGCCGAAGAAGAAGCACAAGAAGGACAAGAAGGACAAGAAGGGCAAGTAGCCCCGACGCCCGCGCCGCGTCGGTCCCGACCATTGGGCGCGGCAGGCATGCCGCATCGGATTGCCGGCGAGCCGCCTAGGGTGGGTCCGGATATCGCCTCCGACGCGGTGGTCCCGGCAAGCCGAGTTCCTGCCGAACGAGACGACCACGTTGGGGCGCAACGGGGGATGAGGCCTGTGACGCGCTACAACGCCTTGCTCGGTTATCGCCGTATCGCCGCCGGCGAGCCGACACCCGCGCCGCCGTCGTCTCATCATTCCCGGCTGCCGAAGCCATTCGATTCCGGGGATCCGGCGTTGCCGGGACGCCTCACATGACTGAGAACCGTATCGACGTCGCGAGAGGGGCCGCCGATGGGGCCCGCGCCGCGGCCGTCCAGCGCCGCCGACTACCGGCGTCCTCTCGGCCCAGCCTCACCCCGCTGGTGGTGGTCTTCCTGGCTTCTCTCACGGTGTCTCTCGTGTGGTTTCCACGCGCCGTCCAGCCGGGAACCCTCAGCTGGTACACGACCGTGGTGTGGACTCTGCCGATCTTGCTGAGCGCCCAGGGACTTCTCGGAGCGCTGCTCACTGCTCGCGGGACGGCGCCGGAAGCATCTCAGTCGCCGAAGTTCCAGAGAGTGGAGACGCCGCTCATCGTCGTGGTGCCCACCATCGGACGCCATGACACCGTCCCCGCGCTCGAACGTGTGCTCGAGTCGTTCTTCAACCATCTGTCCCCGTCGTTCCCCCGGCTCCGGGTCGACGTCGTGATCGAAGAGGGGTGCGAGGCGGTAGATCGGATCACGGACGTCATTGGTGAGTATCCCGACGCACGCGCCTTGACCGTGCCCGCCGACTACACGACGCCGAACGAGACTCGGTTCAAGGCCCGGGCGAACCACTACGCGGCTGAGCTGCGCCGGATGGAAGGGGAAGCCAGGGACGACGTGTGGGTGCTGCACATGGATGACGACACGGGCGTCGGACCGGACACTGCCGAAGGCGTGGCGGCTTTCATCCAAGAGCAGCAGACCCGGGGCCGCGCCGGGCTCCACCTGGCGCAGGGGGTTCTCAGCTATCCGCGGGAACATGCATCGAACGGCCTCACCTGGCTCGCCGACGCCGTCCGGCCCGGGTGTGACCTCAGCTTTTTCGCCGCCGCCACCGGCAGCGGCACCCCCCGGATCGGTCTTCATGGGGAGTTGCTGCTCATCCGGGCTTCGATCGAGGCCGAGATCGGATGGGACTACGGAGCCCGCGCCATAGTCGAGGACGCCGAGTTCGCACTGCGCTTCGCCGAGCGTCACCCGGGCCGCAGTGCTTGGTTCCCGGCACGCTCCTACGGCGCCTCGCCGGCAACGGTTGCCGACTTCGTTCGCCTGGCGCTGGGAGACTTCGACACGGCCCCGGTGACGGCCCTCCTCTTGCCGATATGGTCGCTCAACGTGGCGTACTTCGCCTGGCTGTACTGGGAGGGCCTCAAAGTCAAAACGAGGGCTTCCGCGCTGCCGCAGCGCCGCCCGCAAGAAGTACTCGCTCTCGTTGCCCTCATCCCGGTCTTTGCGGTGTGGGAAGTCGTTGGGAGCCTCCGCGGCCTCGTCAGGGCGCTGCGCCGCTCCGAATCAAGCTTCACGGTCATCGCAAAGCCGAGATGATTCGGGGCGACTCAGCTCTCCAGCGAGGGTCCCAAACCGTTGGCGGCAACGATCGCGTAGACCCGGTTGTCCAGGCTGCCGATATACACCAGGCCGTTGGCGAGGGCCGGCGAGGAATCGTCGATGGGGCCCTCGGTGGCGAAACGCCATCGGCGACTGCCGTCGACCGTGTTGACGGCATAGACGTGTCGATCCCGGCTGCCAATGAGAACGGAGCGCCCCGTCACGGTCGGTGAGGAGCGAATGCTGTTTTCCGTGCTGTGCTGCCAGCGTTCCCGGCCGGTCGTTGCGTCGATCGCATAGAGGTTCCCGTCGTCACTACCCACGTAGAGCACGCCATCACGCTCGATCGGCGTCGACACGACGCCGCCCCCCGCCGTGAAACGCCAGAATTGCGATCCATCGGCCGTGCTCAAGGCGTAGACGTTGTGGTCGTCACCTCCGATCCACAGCGTGTCCCCCGAGACGAAGGCCGACGAATCAACGGTGCTGTCAGTGGTGTGTGACCAGCGCATCTCACCGGACGAAGCGTCGATCGCATACACGTTGTGGTCGCGACACCCGATATAGACGGCGCCATTGTCGACGGTGGGCGACGAGTTGAACCAGTCGCCTCCGGTGAAGCGCCACCGCTGCGTGCCGTTCTCCGCGTCGATCGCATACACGTTGTGGTCACGGCAGCCGATGTACACAACACCATCGACGATTGCGGGGGAAGAGTGCATCACGGCGCCGGTGGCGAAGAGCCATTTGGTCGAACCGGTTGCCGCGTCGATGCCGTGAACCATCGAATCATTGGCGCCCACGGCGACCAGTCCACCGACGACGGCCGGAGATGAGGTGATCGCGCCGCCGGCCCGGTACCGCCACTTCTCTACCCCGGTCGCCGCATCGAGGGCGTATAGATGCTGATCATTGCTCCCGATGTACAAGGTGCCATCGACGACTTCCGGAGACGAGAAGATCTGGCCGCCGGTGGCGAACAGCCATGGCTCCGGATCGTCGCTCAACCAGTTGACGGCCTGCCGCCCGACCAACCCGGTCACGGCGAGCGCCGCGGTACCCCCGGCGAGGCGCAGCATGTTGCGGCGGGTCAGCTTGGTCTCCCACCACGGGGGCTGCGGCGGGTCGATGATCTCGGCAATCCGCTCCTCGAGGCGGTCGACGTCATCTCCAAACGCCTCGACCGTCAGCGGGAAAGCTTGGCGGCGGGACAGCGGTTTCAGGATGTCGGGAAGCTCGTCGACGCCGGGCATGGGGGCTCCATCGACCAAGATCGGGATCACGGGGATGTCCCGTTCCAGGGCGGCGGCGATCTCCAGCACCACGAAGTCGTTGGGGTCATCCAGCCGGCGGCCGCGGCCGTCTTTGGTCTTGATGGTCGTCCACTTGGGCCCGATGACGGCGAGCAACACGCCACATGCGCTCACCGCCTCCTGAAGCACGACGACGAAATCCTCGCCGGCATCGATCGAGGCGACATCCATGAAGACCTGTGAGTCGCCGAACCGTTCCTCGAGGTGGTCCGCCAGCCTGCCCGCCAGGTGCCGGGTGTTCACCCGCCGGTAGCTGATGAAGATGCTCGGTTTTGTCCCCTCGGCCACATGACCTCCGACGGATGCATCATCATCACGCATCCGATACGTGTCGACAGAGCGTAAGGCTAAGGCGATTTGTCGCAGAGTGTGACGACCCCAGCGAAGCGCACCGGCAGCCGACGGGCAACGACGAGCTCAGACGATTGGTTCCTGGCCGCTTGGGCGTCTGCGGTCAACTTCGTGGCCATCATGGCCAGCTCGATCCTGCTGCTGATCTCAGCGCCGCTGGTAGACGACGACCGGCGCCGCTGGGTCTACATCGGCGCCGCCGTCGGCATCGTCGGGTGCTTCGCCGGCCTGGTCATGTACTGGCAACCACTCGACGGCACCCAAGAGACGATCGGCCTGTTCTTCATATCGACCGTCCTGATCACCGCCCTGCTCGGCTTCATGAACCTCTCCGGCTTCAAGCCGAAGTGACCGCCTCGCAAGACGCCCTCACCTGTCAGCTCCGTCGCGTCCGTCGGCGCCCCATAGCACCGCCAAGCCGTGGGCCCCGGGGCCACAGGTCGAGCCCACCACCGGCGACAGCGGGCACACAT
>CAMYJM010000337.1 GCA_947258635.1 uncultured Acidimicrobiaceae bacterium | reverse complement strand
CCAACACTCGCTGCGCTCGCGGGGGAGGAGACAGATCGTACGTCGGGTGGGATTCGAACCCACATGTCAGGTGACCACGGTTTCTGAGACCGCTGCGTATGCCGTTCCGCCACCGACGCATATAGAGACACTCTTGGAGTTGCGAAGCAACTCGCAAGGAACGCCGGAGGCGTTCCCGCCACCGACGCATGTGTGTGGAAGACTGCGAGCTATGTCGCTCTTACTGCACCCCTCCCGGGATGAGGGCCAATGGCTCGCCGCCTTCCAGGGCGAGCTGCCCGGTGTTGACATCCATCTGTGGCCGGACGTCCCCGAACCGGAGGCCATCGAGTTCGTTGTGGCATCCCGTCACGATCCCGTCGATCTTCACAGGTATCCCAACCTGCGAGCCGTGCTCGCCATGGGCGCCGGCATCGAGCAATACCTGAGCCCGGAAATGCCAGACGTTCCGGTCGTACGCCTCGCCGATCCCGCGATGTCGGATGAAATGGCCGCCTATGTCGTGCACTGGGTCGTGCACTTCCAGAAGCGGATGGACGCCTACCTGGCCAATCAGCCGGAAGCGGTGTGGCGCGAGGAGCCGTACACCGTCGCCGACGAGTACCCGGTCGGGGTTCTGGGATTCGGCGGTATCGGCCGCCGTGTCGGGCGTGCACTATCCGATCTGGGTTTTCCGATCAATGGCTGGACTCGATCCGGGACGAACGCCGATTGGATGGAGTCGTACGCCGGTCTCGACGAACTGAACGCGTTCCTGGCGGCGTCGGCGGCGGTCGTCAACGTGTTGCCGCACACGGCGGACACCGAAGGTCTTCTGAACGCGTCCCGCTTCGATCACTTCCGTCCAGGCGCCCTGCTGATCAACCTCGGCAGGGGGGCGACTACCAATGAAGCCGATCTGCTGGCGGCGATGAATGACGGCCGCGTTGGCAACGCGGTACTCGATGTGTCGGAGCCGGAGCCGATGGCCGGTGATAACCGGCTGTGGGCTCACCCGAGAGTGCGGATCACGCCGCACGTTGCCGGATTCACGTTGATCCGTTCGGCGTCGGTGCTCATTGCGGAGAACATCCGCCGTATGCTCGCCGGCGAGGATCCTTTCCCCGTGGTGGATAACACCCGGGGCTACTAGGGGCACGTCGCTGAGGACCCGATCGTCGCAGCTATACCCAGTGCCATCGGCGGCATGTCTGGGTCCGGAAGTAGGCCGCGGCTTCGCATCAGCAATGTCGGTGCGGTCGACGAGACTCGAACTCGTACTTCTGACTTGGCAAGCCAGCGTGCTGCCCGATTGACACCACGACCACGTGCGGTCGGAGAGACTCGAACTCTCTCTTCCAGGGTGGAAGCCTGGCGTGCTGCCTGTTGCACCACGACCACATAGAGGGGAGAGTCGGAGTTGAACCGACCTCAGTTGGCTTTGCAGGCCATTCCCTAGCCGCTCGGGCATCTCCCCAAGAAGGGATCCGCGAGAAGGGCGGACGGGCCGCCCCTCTCACGTTCCCTTGTAGTTCAGGACCGCCTGCAGGCGATGCTCGACCTTCACCAGGTCGGCCGACTGGCGCATCACCTCGTTGATGTCCTTGTAGGCGTCCGGGTGCTCATCGACCAGCTTGTGGGCCCGATCGCCGAGCCAGGCGCGGTCACCCATGGCCTCTTCGAGGCTCTCCACCGAGAGCGTCTTCTTGGCCTGCGTTCGTGACATCCGCCGGCCGGCGCCGTGGGCGCTCGACGTGTACGACTCGGGGTTGCCCAGTCCCTCGACGATGTACGTGTCGGTGCCCATCGAGCCCGGGATGATCCCGAGCTGTCCGACCCGGGCCGAGATGGCGCCCTTGCGGGTCACCCACACCTCACGTCCGAAGTGGGTCTCGCGCTCGGTGTAGTTGTGGTGGCAGTTGACCCGCTCCCGCTCACGGCCCTTGCCGACGAAACGGAAGAGCTCCTTGAGGGCGACGTCGAGCATCGTCTCCCGGTTCACCACGGCGTATGCCTGGGCGAAGTGCAGGTCGGCGATGTAGTGGTCGAACTCGGCGGTACCTTCGAGCAGGTAGGCCAGGTCCGCATCCTCGAGGCCGATCTCGAGCCGCTTGGCCACCGACTTCGCCTCTGCGATGTGCGACATCGCCAGCTGGTTGCCGATGCCGCGTGAGCCGGAGTGGAGCACCAGCCACACCCGATCGGCTTCGTCGAGGCTCACCTCGACGAAGTGGTTGCCGCTTCCCAGAGTTCCCAGCTGGGTGTAGGCCTTCTTTTCCTGGCGATCCGAGAGCTGAGTGCGGGGACGGTTGTCCGTGAGCCAATCGGTGGCCGAGCGCTGCGTCCGCCAGTCGCGATGGTCGTGACCCCGGCCCACGCCGGCGGGTACCACCTTGGCGATCCTCGCCAGCAGCGGCGCCAGATCATCCGGCAGCTCGGAAGCGACGATGTCGGTGCGCACCGCCGCCATGCCGCACCCGATGTCCACCCCCACACAGGCCGGGATCACGGCGCCTTCGGTTGGCACCACCGAGCCGATTGTGGCTCCCAAACCGAGGTGTGCGTCCGGCATCAGCGCCACGTGGCCCGCCACGATGGGGAGCCGTGAGGTGCGTCGCGCCTGCAGCATCGTTTTCTGGTCGAGGTCCGTCGCCCAGACCTTCAGCTTGTCGTTGATTACTTGCACAGCTCCTCCTTTCTTGATTATCTCCCGTTCGTGCGGATATCTGCGCCATATTTGGCGTGCATGTCCGCAAGAACGGGGCGGCTTCGGCTATCGCGAGCCGTTTTCGCTCCCGCATAGGGATTCGAACCCCAACCTTCTGGTCCAGAGCCAGATGTGCTGCCGTTACACCATTCGGGAAAGCTTCGATCGAATCAGGATTTGACCGGGCTTCTCCGCAACCATCAAGGCGCGGAATCGAGGAAGGTAAAGGAGTCGAACCCTCGGGCGTACACCCGGCCTGGTTTTCAAGACCAGTTGCGCACCGCTGCGCACTACCTTCCGTTGCGGAGGGTGAAGGGATTGAACCTCCGTGGGCGCGAGCTCTGGCGAGCCCGTTACCCAGCCTCGGGTTAGCAACCCGGCGCATTTCCTCTCTGCCAACCCTCCAGTTCGCGCCCCGCACACGGAGTTGCGCAGCAGACTCCTGAGGAACGCCTGTGGCGTTCCCGTTCCCAGTGGGACCACAAGGAATTGAACCCTGTTCTTCGGGGTAAGAACCCGCTGCATCGCCATCAATGCTTTGATCCCGTGAGCGCTGAGAACATCGTCGAGGCAGGTACGTACGTGCTCTACCACTGAGCTACCGACTATGTCGGGTGGGATTCGAACCCACGACCCCGTCATTTCAAGTGAAGTAACCCATCTCTTCGCATCAGCGTTCGTACCCAGCGATGGAATCGAACCACCGTTCCCTGCTTGTAAGACAGGTGCTCTCCCATTGAACTAGCCGGGCAGGCTGAGGTTTCGTTCGAATCAGGATTCGAACGAGCTGCTCGCCGTCGCTGCCGGCGACGGCTCGTGTTCGTGTTGCCTCTCGGCCACTCCACTGCCGGATTCGACAGCCGTGTCGCTCGAATCCGAGGAGGCGGCGCAAGGGCCGCCAAGTTCGTGGCGAAGCGAGAACATCGTCGAGGCAGGTTCTACCGCATTCTTTCGATCGCGGGCTGGATTCGAACCAGCTATTACCCGAAGTATCCCGTCTCTTCGCATCGCTTCGTCGCGTTCATCGTTTCCTCGAGTTTGGCTTGGCCAAACTCGCAAGCAACGCCTTCGGCGTTGCCGTAGACCAGGTGGGAGTCGAACCCACTTGCTCCTCCTTATCAGAGAGG
>CAMYJM010000336.1 GCA_947258635.1 uncultured Acidimicrobiaceae bacterium | reverse complement strand
CGGATACGTTTATGTCATCTGAAGACATCTCGGCGAGCACCACCACTCGCCCATCCGGTTGAAGGAGAAAGTCCATGACCACTGAAGCGTCCACCTACCGGCGAGTCGGCCTCCTCGTGGGAGGGTTGGCGGTCGTTGCTCTGCTGGCTGCGGCTTGCGGCTCCGACGAAGCCACGACCTCGACTACTAACACCCAGGCGGTCGCCACGACAACACCGGCAACCGTCGCCCCGACCACCACGGCAGTCCCTGCGACCACGGCCGCCCCTGCGACCACGACTGCGCCGACCACAACGGCGCCGACGACATCTGCGCCGGCCACCACGCCGCCCGACACGAACACGCTCGCGGCGCGCTCCGGATGTACACCGGGGACGGCCGACTCGTTGCCGGACGGCGAGTGGTTCGGGTACGTGGCCGCCGCCACGGCAGACCAGCTGGACTTCGATCTCGCCTGCTGGTTCAGCGGCGACGCGGCGGCCCGTGCCGCCGCCGAGGACGGTGAGGAGTCGCCGCCGCCGAACGACTACTACGTGCGCAACGCCAACGACGTGATCCGCACGCTCGATGTTTCCGACGACGCCGCCGTGCGGTGGCTCCCCAATGCCGGTGACCCGTCGACCGAAGAGCTCGTTGTCTACTCGGACTGGCTGGCGGATCGAGGCGACCGCGGCTTCCAACCCGGCGTGTGGCTGACTATCCATGACGGCGCCGTCGCCGAAATCTCAGAGCAGTACGTTCCCTAGGCCCGCCTGTCCGTCCCTCCCCCGCGTTGCCCGCCCGGCGGTCATCAACGGGGAGGCGACGTTTCCAGTCCCATTCACCAGACCCGCCCGCACTTGGACCTCTCGCCGCCCTGTACCCTTGCTCCCATGTGCGAGAGGCTCGACCGGATCCATATCAAGGACTTGACTGTGATGGGGATCGTCGGGATCAATCCCGAGGAACGAACGACACCGCAGGAGATCCGCGTGAATGCCACCCTGTGGGTTGATACGCGCCCGGCTGCGGTGAGTGACGACATCATCGATGCTGCCAACTACCGCACCATCACCAAGGCGCTGATCGCCCACCTGGAAGCCGGCGAGCCGATGCTTGTGGAGCGGCTCGTGCAAGATCTGGTCGATGTCGTTTTCCAAACCGAGCCGCGGGTTCACTCCGTAGAAATGACGGTGGAGAAGCCGACCGCCCTTCGCCACGCCAGATCAGTGGGAATCACCATCCACCGGTCGCGCGTTTAAGCCATAGCTATCCCGAGAGAGCAGTGTGATGAGCCCAAACGATCGTGGTCAGGTGTTGATATCGGTTGGTTCCAACGTCGATCGGGAGAAGCATCTTCCGGAAGCCGTTCGCCTCTTGCGGCGCAACCGGTTCATCGAGGTCATGGACGTCAGCCGGGTCTTTGAGTCACCGTCCATCGGGGGAGGTCCCGATGCCCCGGATTTCTTCAACGCGGCGGTGCTCGCCTGTACGGCCCTCGACCCGAAAGAGCTGCGCGACGAGCTGCGCCACATCGAAGAAGTGCTCGGCAGGGTGCGCGGCGAAGACGTGAACGCCCCGCGCACGATCGACCTCGACATCGCCTACTACCAGGACCACGTCGAGGAGCGCGAAGGCTGGAGGATCCCCGACCCGGGAGCACTCAAGTCGGCGCACGTTGCCGTGCCAATCGCCGACGTTGCCGCCGAGTTCGTGCATCCCGAGACCAACCAGACCTCCCATGAGATCGCGGCGGCGCTCGACACGACGAAGGTGCGCCTCGTACCGGGTCTGCGGCTCACGGCGCCGCACCGGCCGACCCGGGACGACGACTGGGAGGACGATCGGCTCGAGGTATACGCCCCCAAGTTCGAGGCACTCGTGCGTCAGCAACTCATCGAGATCGGGGAGGATCCCGAGCGAGAGGGGCTGCGGCGGACTCCCCTGCGGGTCGCCAAGGCGACGGACTACATCACCGGCGGTTACGCCACGTCGCTCGAGGAGGTCGTCAACGGAGCCATCTTCGACGCCGAAGGCGCCGACGAGATGGTGCTGGTGAAGGACATCGAGTTCTACTCGATGTGCGAGCACCACATGCTGCCCTTCTTCGGCAAAGCGGCCGTCGCCTACCTCCCGAACCAGCAGATCATCGGCCTCTCCAAGCTGGCGCGGATCGTCGACCTCTATGCCCGCCGCCTCCAGGTGCAGGAGCGGCTCACCAACCAGGTGGCGGACGCCGTGCAGCAGGTCCTCGAGCCGCATGGGGTTGCCGTAGTCATGGACGGCCGTCACCTGTGCATGATGATGCGCGGCGTCCAGAAGCAGGAGAGCTCGACCGTCACCAGCGCCATGCGCGGCACGTTCATCAGTGACGCCCGCACCCGGGCCGAGCTGCTCAATCTCATCTCTTAGGGCCCGCAGAGCCGTTACGATCTGATCTCCATGGATGATGTTCGCGACCAGCTCAATCGGCCCGTACGGGATCTCCGCATCTCGGTGACCGACCGGTGCAATTTCCGCTGCACCTATTGCATGCCGCGCGAGACGTTTGGACGGGACTACGTCTTTCTACCGCGTGACCAGCTGTTGCGCTTCGAGGAGATCACCGACATCGCCAAGGTCTTTGCCGGCCTCGGAGTCAACCGGCTGCGGCTCACCGGGGGTGAGCCGCTGATGCGCAAGGGTATCGAGCAGCTGATCGGATGGCTCAAAGAGATCGACGGCGTCGACGAAGTCATGATGACGACCAACGGCAGCCTGCTCGAGCGGGATGCCGAGATGCTGGTCGCCGCCGGGCTCGACCGGGTGACCGTCAGCCTCGATTCTCTCGACGACGAGATCTTCATGGCCATGAACGACGCCGGCTACTCGGTGGCGTCCGTCCTGGCTGGGATCGCTGCCGCCGCGGCCGCCGGGCTCGATCCGATCAAAGTGAACGCCGTCGTCAAGCGCGGCGTCAACGACGGCGAGATCCTGGCCCTGGCGGAGCACTTCCGCGGCACAGGTCACATCATGCGCTTCATCGAGTACATGGATGTCGGCACCACGAACGGGTGGCGCCTCAACGATGTCGTCCCGGCCCGCGAGATCATCGCCACCATCAACGAGAAGTTCCCCCTCGAGCCGGTCGACCCGAACCACAAGGGTGAGGTTGCCCGCCGTTACCGCTATCAGGACGGCGCCGGCGAGATCGGTGTGATCACCTCGGTGTCGCAGCCGTTTTGCCGGGACTGCACCCGGGCCCGGCTGTCGGCCGAGGGCCAGCTGTACACCTGCCTGTTCGCCGGCAAGGGCACCGACCTGCGGGAAGTGATCCGCACCGACCCCGATCGCCTGGCGGAGGTCATCTCGGGAGTCTGGTCGGCCCGCACCGACCGCTACTCCGAACAGCGCTCCGAGGCCTCCCTGCCATTCCCCAAAGTAGAAATGAGCTACATCGGGGGGTAGCGGCCGACGCAACCCTCTGACTAGGGGATACGCGGTCAGGCCTGCTTGGCGTTCCGCGAGGATTCAGCGGGATTCCCGAAGAAGTGCCGTCCTCGGCGGTTGGCTGATGCCTAAGTGGGGGACCTACTGCATCACGTAGGTGTTCCCATCAGGAGCTCGAGAGAAGAACCATCCATACTCTGCGAGATCGGGGTAATCGAATGCCTCGTTAGCCCACACGATTGCGCCTACTTCGACTCCAGCTGTCCGGACCTCTTCGTGTGCGCCCACGAGATCATCCACTACGAATGCGACCATCGATTGCACGCACCATCAAACGGCACCTCACCCGAGCCCAACACTGTTAGATGTGCGGCTATTCAGACGGCTCGGTAGAAAAGGTTGCGGGAACCGGCCTGAACAGGT
>CAMYJM010000335.1 GCA_947258635.1 uncultured Acidimicrobiaceae bacterium | reverse complement strand
CCACACGGTGATCGTGTCGTCGCACGTCCTGCAGGAGGTCGAGCGGATGGCGACCCGCGTGATTGCGATGGTTGACGGGCGTCTTGCCGCCGCCGGCGACATTCATGCCATCCGGCGGGCGATGTCCGATATCCCGTACCGGGTGACGGTGGCGGCCGAGCCGGCCCGCCCGCTGGCGCGCGAGCTGATGGGGGAAGACTCCGTCGACGGGGTGACCATCGACGGCACCACGCTGTCCATAGAGACCAACGACTTGCCGGCTCTCGGAACCGCGGTGCCGGCCGCGGCGCACCGCCTGGGAGTGCACGTCACAGGATTCTCCCCCGATGACGAGTCGCTGGAGTCGGTGTTTCGCTACCTGGTGGTGGGGCGATGATCTCAACGATCGCCATAATGCGGGTCACCGCCCGCAACGTTCTCGGCCTCAGACGGCTTCTCGGGTTTGGGCTGCTCGCGATCTTCCCGGCCGGGGTCTTCCTGCTGTTGGCACGTACCGCCACGGAGATCGACAAGGCCGAAGGCTTCACAACGATGTCGATGGGGATCTTCCTGCCGGTCATCGTGCCGATCATCACGATCGTCGTTGCCGCCTCGGTCCTCGGCTCTGAACGCCGCGGCAACACCCTCTCGTTCCTGATGCTGCGGCCGCTGAGCCGTTTCAGCATTTCCGGCGCCAAGCTCGTGTCGGCCATCGTCGCCAGTTTCGCCATAACCGGCGCCGGCGCCGCCGTGCTGGGAACGATCGGCAGCCTGGTTCTGAACGACTTTGGCTTCCTCATCGCCCTGCTGGTGGCCGCGCTGATCGGTACGGCCGGCTACTCGGCCGTGTACATGCCCCTCGGCTACCTCACCGAGCGCTCCACGCTGATCGGCTTCATCTACATCTTCATTTGGGAACTGGCGATAGCCGGCGCCATCCAGGGACTCAGCGGAACCTCGCTATGGCGCATCAGCGCGTCCGCTTTTGTGGGGCTGGCCCCGGCGAACCTCGACTTCGACTTGGTGGAGGCCTCTCTCGGCTCGCTGGCACCGGGGGCCGGCGGCGCCGCCATCAAGGTGATCATCCTGGGGGCGGTCTCGATTGCCGTCACCGGCTGGCTCCTGCGCACCCGGGACCTCACCTGACGGGCCGATTACCCGTCGCGGCGTATGAGGCTCGCTACCTTGCACCCCGCACCGTCGCGGAGAGATCGTGACCGAATCAACCCTCAATCGCCGGCTCGGCCAGGCTGCCCTCATAGTGTCGGGCGGCGTGCTGCTGTCACGGATCCTCGGACAGCTCCGGGAGATCATCTTCGCCGGGCTCCTCGGCGCCGACGGTATCACCGACCAGTATGTCGCGGCCTTCCGGATCCCCGACTTCCTCAACTATCTGCTCGCCGGCGGCTTCCTGTCGATCACGTTCATCCCCATTTTCGCCAAGTACCTCGCGGATGACGATGAGGAGGGTGGATGGATGGCGCTCTCGGCGGTGTTGCGCCCCATTGCCTTCGGCATCGTGGCCCTGGTCGGGATCGGCTACGTGGCCACGCCGTGGATCATCGATACGATCTACCCCGAGTTCACTGCCGCTCAGGTAGCCGCCACCGTTCGACTGACGCGCATCGTGCTCCCGGCCCAGATCTTCTTCGTGCTCGGAGCGCTGTTCTCGGCCGTGCAGTACGCCAAGGGCCACTTCACGACGCCGACGATCGCCCCGATCGTGTACAACCTGGGAATCATCACGGGCGGCCTCGCTTATGCCCAAGTCACCGGGGCTCCCGACCCCGAAGGGTTCATCTGGGGTGCCCTGGCCGGAGCCTTCATCGGCAATTTCGCTCTGCAATGGTGGGGAGCCCGCCGAGTTGGCATGCAGCTCTTTCTGGGAGTCAGCTGGCGTCATCCGGCGCTGCGCACGTACATCTCTATCGCTCTGCCGCTGATGATCGGGCAATCGATTGTCGTGCTCGACGAGACCTTCATGTCGACCTTTGGAGGTCTCGTCGGGGATGGTGCCCAAACTCATCTGCTCTACGCGCGGCGCACCATGTTCGTCCCGATCGGGGTCGTGGCCCAAGCGGCCGGCGTCGCCGCCTACCCGTTCCTGGCGCGCCTGTACGCCGAAGGTAAGGCCAAGCTGATGGCGGACACCGTCGACAAGACCCTGCGATGGGTCCTGGCGCTCTCGATCCTGGCGGCGGGGGCCATCGCTTCTCTGAGCGTTCCCACGATTCGCGTTCTGTTCGAGCGCAGCGCCTTCAAGCCCGACGACACCATCGCCGCCGGCGCCGCTCTCTTCTTCTACTCGTTTGCCATTCCCGTGTGGGGAGGGCTCCAGGTGCTCAATCGGGCCTTTTACGCCCGCCGCCAGATGTGGACCCCAGTGGCCGTGGGCTCCGCTGCCACGGTGCTGGCCGTCCCCACCTACTGGGCCATGCAGCGGACGTTCGGGCTCGAGGGCGTGGCCGCGGCGAGCGTCATTTCGCTCAGTGCGTACACGATCGCCCTCGGTCTGCTCTGGTATCGCCACCCGGACCACAAGGGCCGCGTCACGGCGATCCTCGAGGGCGCCGGCAGGGCACTGCCGCTCGCCGTCGGCGGGGGCACCGCCGCCTGGGCCGTGGCGGCTGCCCTCGAAAGCGTCCTCGGCACCGGCTTCGGGGCGTCGCTGCTCACATTGCTGATTGCGACTGCGACCTATGCCCTGGTAGCGCTGGCTCTCGCTCGCGGGCTCTATGAGCTCACAAGAGGGTCGAGCACCGCCTAGGCCGGTGGGTACACCCCGGCCGCCTTGGAAGCGTCCGTCTGCCAGAAGATGTCGGAGATCTCCGAGATCAGCTCGATCAACTTCTCGCTGACTGCCGGATCGACCGACTTCTTCGCCTCACCCGCCTGCTTGATCGCGTTCCAGAACAGCTCGTGGAGCTGGGGGAACTGCTCGAGGTGGGGTGGCTTGAAGAAATCCGTCCACAGTACCGACAGGTGATGCTTCACCAGCTCGGCGCGCTCCTCTTTGACGAGGATGCAGCGGTCGCGGAACACCGGATCGTCCGACCCGTGGTACTTCGTGCAGCAATTGAGCACCGACTTGGCTTCGATCATGGCCTGGGCGGGGTCGTAGACCCCACAAAAAAGGTCACAGTGAGCGTGAACCACTCGGCTCGGCCTGAAAAGACCCATGGGCACCTCCATCCAGAAGTTCGTACTTGCGCGTCGTGACCCTACACGGCTCGGGAAGGTAGGCCACCGCCCGCGACTCGCCTCCGAATGTCGCCGCCCCCGGCACAGACCTGGCATCATCGGGCGATGGCTCTTGGCCCCTCCCCGCGCCGCCGCGTCAAGCTGGCGCTGGCGGTCGCTTTGGCCGGCGGGGCCGCGGCGACCTTCGCCCGTCGGCTCACCCGTTTCGAAGTGGTCGAATCATCAATGGAACCGGCGTTGGGCCGCGGCGACTACCTGGTCGCGCTGGCGGGCGCATCGGTGCAACGCGGTGACATCGTCGTCTATCCGGACCCGGCGATGCCGGCCCGCTACCTGGTGAAGCGCGCCGTCGGGCTCCCGGGTGAGGAGGTGGCGATCGCCGGGGGCCGGGTGATGATCGACGGCGCAGTGCTGACCGAGGCTTGGGCCGACGGACCGACCCTTCCGGACGGCGAATGGGCGATCTCCCCGGCGTCGATCTTCACGCTCGGCGACAACCGCAGGCTCTCTTCGGGCGACGGCCGGACATCGGGCCCGATCGCCCTCACTGCGGTCCACAAGGTGGTTTGGCGCTATTGGCCGCCGCCCGCTTTCGGCCGGCTCTGAGGGGCCATCGAGCCGTCACGCTGCACGACCTTGCGAACGATGGCCT
>CAMYJM010000334.1 GCA_947258635.1 uncultured Acidimicrobiaceae bacterium | reverse complement strand
GAGGAGTTCGTGCCACCCCGGCAGAACCCGACCGGCCCCGGTGCCCTGACCGACGTGATCGAGTTCGAGGTCGGCGGCGCCGACTAGCTCAACCGTCGTCGCCAAAAGCGTTCGCGATCGATTCGTCGATCTGTGCCTCGTCCAGCTGCCCGAAGAGGGCCCGGACTACCGTGCCGTCGGCCCCGATTAGGAATGTAACGGGGAGCCCCGCCGACGGGTAGAGCGCGTTGACCTTGTCGTACTCGTCCAAGCCGATGGCGTAGGACACGCCGATCTCCTCCGCGAAGCGGGCGGCGGCCTGGAAATCGTCCTGAACCGCGACACCAACAAACTTCACATCCGGATGGCGGGTGGCGGCGTCATCGATTGCCGGCATTTCCGCCCGACATGGCGGGCACCATGAGGCCCACAGATTCAGAAACACCGGTGAGCCGTCTTGCGCGAGGTGGTCCGCGAGGGAGAAGCTGCCACCATCGAGTGTGGGCACCGTGAACGGGGGCGCTACATCCGCCGTCCGGCGACCCCCTCGGATCAGATCCGGCACCGTCTCGATCTGCGGGACGTCGCGTACTGTCCCCTGGCTCCAGGCGTAGGCGGCGACTCCGGTCGAGAGGAGTGCCAGCAGTGCGAGAACCCCGATCAGGCGACGCGATGGTGCCTTCTTCGGTGTCGGCTGCGGCAACGTCTCCATCGAAACCCAAACGGTAGTCGCTTTTGGGCCCCTAACGATCCCCGGATATCGAAGGGCCCTTCGGTATGATCGTCTCCATGTCGTTCTTCAAGCGCAGCCGTACCGACCTCGCAGCGCGCGGTATCGATCCGGACCGAGTGCCCCCCGGCCAATACGTGACCGAGCGGTTCCCGGTGCTCCACGCGGGGACGGTTCCCACCGTTGACCTGGCTGCATGGCGGTTCGGCATCAAGGGCCTCGTCGCGCAAGAAAAGGAATGGACGTGGGACGAGATGGCGGCCATGCCCACAACCAAGCTGCAGGCCGACATTCACTGCGTTACCAAGTGGAGCAAGCTCGACACCAATTGGGAAGGGATCGCGGTCCGCGACCTATGGGACGGGCTCGCCGTCGATCCTGCGGCCACCCACGTGCTGGTGTACGCCTATCACGGGTTCACCGCCAACTTGCCGATCGAGGACTTCATTCGCCCCGGCAACCTCTTTGCCCACACCTATGATGGCGAACCGCTCGAACTCCAGCATGGTTATCCGCTGCGCCTCGTCGTTCCCCATCTCTACTTCTGGAAGTCCGTCAAGTGGGTGCTCGGGTTCAACGTCCTGAGTGCGGACGAGCCCGGGTTCTGGGAACGGAATGGCTACCACATGTACGGTGACCCGTTCAAGGAACAGCGCTACTGGGGGAGTTGAGTTTCCAGCGGTTCGCTATGTGTCTCCCCCCGTCACACGCCGTCTTCGGCGGGTGACGTTTGGGGGGAGTGGCGACGAGGTACGAGGAGCCGAGGGGGGCGGGAACCCTGCGGGTTCCTTGGGAGTTGCTGCGCAACTCCTGGCGGAGGCGCGGGATCAGTGTCGGTCGTGTCCGCGGCTATCGCTGTGCGGACTACCTCAGGGCTGTCGCTACTGCCTCGGCGATGCTGCCTTCGTAGGGGTGGCCGTGGCCGGGGAGGACGAGGGTGGCGTCCAGGCCGGCGAGGGTGTCGAGTGACTCCCGAGCCTGCACCGGGTTGGTGTGGAAGGCGTCGGGCATCATCTCGGGACCCGTGCGATCGGAAAACAGATCTCGGGTCGCGATGGCGTCGCCGGTGAAGAGGATCTTGCGGTCTTCTAGAAGAAAACTGGCGTGGCCCACCGTGTGCCCCGGCGTGTAGATGGCGCGGGGACCGCCGGGCAGATCCAGGAGCTCGCCTTCCTTGAAGGTGACAACCGACTCGACGCTGGGCGCCTTCATCACGCCGACCTTGATCAACGCGATGAGGAACTTCCAGGTGCCGAGCCTGTACAGCGGCAGCTGAGGAATCGTGATGGCGTGAACCGGCTCCTGGCCTGTGGCGATCGGCGCTTCGACCTCGCTGGCGCGGACCTCGGTCCCGCCGCTCTGGGCTTCAGCCGCGAATCCGATGTGATCGGCGTGGGCATGTGTCAATACGATCGCCTCGACGTCGTTTCGTTTGAGCCCGAGTGACGCCAGGCCCGCCTCGAGCTTGGGAAGCTCCTTCGAGGCGCCGGCATCGACAACCGTCGCCTTGCCTCCCTCGGTGAGTAGGTAGAAGTTGTGATGGGACGAACCGAGTCGATAGACGTTCTCCGCGACCTGTTGCATGAGGACTCCCGGGTAGTGCGCTTCTGCCAAACATACCTTTCTTGGCCAATGAACGCTCGACGGGAAAGAAACGTCGATCTTGGCGGAATCGGGCATTTCGCGACTGCTGCGAACGGGTCGCCCCCGGGTCGTTCCGCGAGGCGTCGTATCCTGGGCCCAGGCATCAAAAAGAGGTGAGGACTTTCATGGCGAGCACAGACTCCTTCGAAGCCAAAGCGGTCCAGGCGACCGCCAACGGCGACCGTATCGTCTACCGACTCGATGCGCTGAAACACCTGGGCGATATCGATGCTCTTCCCTATACGATCAAGGTGCTTCTGGAGTCGGCGCTGCGCAACCACGATGGCGAGACGATCACCGACGAAGACGTTCACGCGCTCGCCCAGTATGACGCCACCAAGGTGGGGGAGACCGAGGTCGCCTTTGTGCCGGCCCGGGTCGTCCTCCAGGATTTCACAGGCGTGCCGGCAATCGTGGACCTCGCCGCGATGCGGTCGGCCGTCGTGCGGATGACCGGCGATGAGTCCGCGGCGCAGAAGGTCAATCCTCTGGTGCCGGTGGATCTCGTCGTCGACCACTCGGTTCAAGTCGACGTCTTCAACCGTCCGGACGCGCTGGCGATCAACTCGGAACGGGAGTTCGAGCGCAACATGGAGCGCTACGAGTTTCTGAAGTGGGGCCGGGCCGCTTTCGACAACTTCTCCGTCGTGCCTCCGGCGACCGGGATCGTCCACCAGGTCAATCTCGAGTACCTCGCCAAGGTGGTCTGGGATGACGGCACCAGCCTTTACCCGGATTCGCTCGTCGGAACCGATTCCCACACGACCATGATCAACGGCCTCGGCGTCGTCGGCTGGGGCGTCGGCGGCATCGAGGCCGAGGCTGCCATGGTGGGTCAGCCGATCTCGATGCTGCTGCCGGAGGTGGTCGGGTTCCGCCTCACCGGGGCGTTGTCCGCAGGGGCGACGGCCACCGACCTCGTGTTGCGGGTCACGGAGATGTTGCGCGCCCACGGCGTGGTCGGCAAGTTCGTCGAGTTCCACGGTCCCGGTATGAAGGACATGCCGCTGGCCAACCGGGCAACCATTGCCAACATGTGCCCCGAGTACGGGGCCACCGTCGGCTTCTTCCCGGTCGACGAGCGCACTCTGGAGTACATGCGGCTGACGGGACGGGAGGAGGCCCATCTCGAAGCCGTTGAGGAGTACTGCAAGGCTCAAGGGTTGTGGCGCGACGACACTCGGGAGATCGTCTACAGCTCGAGCCTCGAATTGGACATGTCCACCGTCGTGCCGGCACTGGCGGGCCCGAAGCGGCCCCAGGACCGGATCGCCCTCGGTGACATGAAGACCCAGTGGGCGCACGATCTCGAGGCCGGGCTGCGGCCACCCGGCGCCGCCGCCTCGGGCCCCGTTACCGTCGAATCCGAGGGGGCCATTTTCGACCTGGCCGACGGTGACGTCGCCATCGCCGCCATCACCAGCTGCACCAACACTTCCAACCCGGATGTGATGATCGGGGCCGGCCTGGCGGCCCGAAA
>CAMYJM010000333.1 GCA_947258635.1 uncultured Acidimicrobiaceae bacterium | reverse complement strand
TTGCGGATCTGACGGCCCATATAGGCCGGGACGTACGCAAGAACGGAACGCCGCCGTTACCCGCAGGCACCAGCGGTGGCTGGACTGCCCCAACCAAGCCTGCCAACAACCACAGATGTCAACAACGTATCGCGACAGCACAGCTAGTCGTCGTCATTTGAGTCGTAACCGCCGGTGCCCGGCTCACCGGCCACGTCGGCCTCGGCCCCCGCGGCTTCGGTCTCCTCGTCGACGATTAGGCCGACGGCGCGCAGGACCCGGTCCTGAAGCTGCATCGAGATTTCGGGGTTTTCCCGCAGGAACTGCTTGGCCTTTTCCCGACCCTGCCCGAGTTGATCGCCCTCGTAGGTGAACCAGGCGCCGGCCTTGCGGACGATGCCGTGCTCCACCGCAACGTCGAGCAAGCTGCCCTCACGGGAGATGCCTTCACCGAACATGATGTCGAACTCGGCCAAGCGGAACGGCGGAGCGACCTTGTTCTTGACGATCTTGGCGCGAACCCGGTTGCCGATATTGTCGGTGCCCTGCTTGATCGCCTCGATGCGGCGCACGTCGACTCGAACGCTTGCATAGAACTTGAGGGCCCGGCCCCCCGGCGTCGTCTCGGGTGAGCCGAACATCACTCCTATCTTCTCGCGCAGCTGGTTGATGAAGATCGCCGTGGTGTCGGAGCGGTTGATCGTGCCGGCCAGCTTGCGCAGTGCTTGTGACATCAGGCGAGCCTGGAGCCCGACGTGAGTGTCGCCCATGTCCCCTTCCAGCTCCGCACGGGGAACCAGCGCCGCGACCGAGTCGATGACCACGACGTCGAGCGCTCCGGAGCGGATCAACATGTCGGTGATCTCGAGCGCCTGCTCGCCGGTGTCCGGCTGGGAAATCAGCAACTCGTCGACGTCGACACCTAGCGCCTTGGCGTAGATCGGGTCGAGAGCGTGCTCGGCATCGATGAAAGCGGCGATGCCGCCGTTGCGTTGCGCTTCGGCGACCACATGCAGTGCCAAGGTCGTCTTTCCCGAGGACTCCGGCCCATAGATCTCGACGATCCGGCCCCGCGGCAGCCCGCCGATGCCGAGGGCCAGGTCGAGTGACAGCGCACCGGTGGGGATCGCGGCGACGTTGCGGACGGTCGAGTCGCTCAGCTTCATGATGGCGCCGGTGCCGAACTGACGCTCGATTTGGGACATCGCCATCTCCAGGGTCTTGTCCCGGTCCATGTTCTCGTCTTTGGCCATCAGGTTCCCTTCCCGGTTTTCTTCTGAGTCGTCCGATTGGCTGGAAAGCTACCGGCCGGGTACGACAAAACTACAGCAATGTGACTCCGGCAGGATAGGCGAACGTGTGTTCGATGGCAACAACCGCCCCCGGTGCGAAGCCCACGAACATCGCATGTGCCGCTTCGTTCCGGCCGCCGCCGCTCAGAGCCGTGGACGGACGCCCAACCCGGTGACGGGAGGCTCCAGGTCCTCCGCACCGAGGAGGGCCGACCGGAACCCGTTGCGCTCAGTCGCGCAGGGCGCGCCACACGCCCACTGCGGCCAGCACTACCGTCACTGCGATCTTGGTGACGTCGGGCAGAGCCGTCACTTCGGTACCCGTCGGCGCCAGACGGATGATCGCAACCGGGCGGCCTTGGGAGACACCGCCGCCGCCGGCTCCCCCGCCGCCGCTGTCGTCCTTGTCGCTGCCGGCTCCGAAACCGAACCCGCCGGCTCGTTCCCAAGCGGCCGCCGTGATCACGACGTCGTCGCCCACGTAGTGCGGGTCGGAGAAGACCGTTGACGGTGCCGCCGCGCCGAAGAAGGCCTGCATCAAGCCCTCCGCTCGGGTCCCGGCCTCGGTGATATTGTCATCTGTCATCTGCGCATCACTCTCACGATCATGGCCAGCGTCACCGCAAGCAGCCCGGCCAACCGGGCGACCATCACAAGGTCTGTGACTACGGTCACGGCTCCTTCTCGCTCTACTGCAACGGGACGGTCGTAGCGGGCGCCGCCGCCGGCCGCGCCCAATCCGATCCTGATCGAGAGCCGCTCGGTGACGAGCACCCAGTGGCGGCCCGCGCCGTCGAACGAGTCGTGGCGGGAGCGGGTCCGGTCGAATTGCAGCATGGTCCCACCCTATCTCACCGTTCTGGCGGACATCCGGCACATATTGGCGGCGGGAATCCACGTCAGAACGCAGGAAGAGCGGCGCAAGGCGCAGCGCGGCTACTCCAAACCAACGCGGTCGAGCTCCCGGTAGACGGTCGTCCCGGAACCGGTGATCGACTCGTACAGCACCACTGCGGTGACGGGGAGGCGGCCGGGAAAGCGCGGTTAGTCATCGACCAGCGCGGTGAGGTCCTGGGGCGGCCGCACCCGGGACAGGCTCAGGTGCGGGTGGAAAGGGCGCTCCTCAGGGTCGTAGCCTGCCGCCACCGCCGCCCGTTCACACGACACCGCCAGGTCGACCAGGTCGTCACCCCCGGCGGCAACGGCCAGCCAGACCACCGTCGCCTTCCGCGGATAGGGGAAGGTGCCCAGGCCACCGAATCCGATGGCGAATGGATCGTGGTCGAGGCCCTGATCCAATTCGGCCAGCACCTTGTCCTGCTGTACCTGCGTGGAGCGGCCCAGGAATCGCAGTGTGATGTGCCAGTTCTCGGCGGGCACTCGCTGGCCCGGGATCTCCGGCTTGTCGCCGCCGCTCACAAAGGTGGCCAGGGCGTGGCGAGAATCGTCATCGAGAGCCACCGCCAGGAACAGCCGCCGCTCGCTGCTCACGGGCCCGCCTCCTGGAGAGCCAGGCGCAGGTGATGCAGCGCCGCTGTCGTCGTGTACGTCCGCACCCGCTCCCGGTCGCCGGGCAGCCGCAACGTCCGCGCCACGGCCCCCCGCGGGGTGCGAACGGCAAACACCATCGTTCCCACCGGCTGGTCCTGCGGATCCGGCCCGGCGCTGCCGGTCACCGCAACCGTTACGTCCGCATCGAGCGCCCGCGCCGCGCCTTCGACCATCTCGAGCGCCACCGGCTCGCTCACGACACCGTGGGCCGCGATCGTGGCCGGGTCGACCCCGAGGACGCCGGTCTTGATGTCCTCCTGGTAGGCGACCACCGATCCGCGAAAGGTGTCGCTGCACCCGGGCACCGCCGTCAGCCGGGCCGCGATCATGCCGCCCGTTGCCGACTCGGCGGTGCCCAGAGACCATCCCCGAGCTCGTAACAACGAATAGATGACCCGCTCGATCGTGTCGTTGTCGGCACCGAACACCCGTTCCCCGAGCCGGGCGCGCACCTCCGCCTCGACCGGGCCGATCAGCTCGGCCGCGGCCTCCGCGGTCGCGGCTCGCGCCGTGAGCCGCACCTTGATCTCGCCGGATGAAGCCAGAAACGCGATCGTGGGGTTGCGCGATGATTCGAAGAGATCGTCGAGGATCTCGCCGACCATCGACTCGGACTCCCCCCAGGTCCGGATCACCCGCGACACCATCACGGCGTCGCCGCCGCCGGCGAGGTCCCGCAGCACCGGCATCACGTGCTCGTCGATCATCGGGAACAGCTCGGCGGGTACCCCGGGGACCGCAAACAGCACAGTGTCGCCGATATCGAGGCGGAGCCCGGGAGCGGTGCCTTTGGGGTTGGGCAGCGGAATCGCCCCCTTCGGATGGTCGGCCTGCTTCAGATTCGACTCCGGCATCTGGCGACCCCGCCTCTCCCAGTACTCGCGGAGCCGCACTGCGTATTCCTCGTCGCGCACCAGCGGGACGCCGGCCGCGACCGCCATCGCCTCCCGGGTCAGATCGTCGCGGGTCGGGCCCAGCCCCCCGCTGAGGATCACCGCGTCCGAGCGCGCCGCCGCGG
>CAMYJM010000332.1 GCA_947258635.1 uncultured Acidimicrobiaceae bacterium | reverse complement strand
CTCAAGCTCTACTCACGGGTCGGCGAGGACGAGGCCGCCTTCCTGGAGCGATCCGACCAGGCGGCCCAGGATCGCGCCGATGCCGAAACGGCCAAGCTGCGCGGCAAGTACGAAACCAAGCTGCGCCAAGCCCAGGACAAGCTGGAGGCGGCGGAACGGCGCGCCGAGGAGATCCGGGTCGATATCGACGGTGCCCGTCAAAGCGACCTGCTGAATCAGGCCGGTGCCCTGATCAACATCCTCACCGGACGGGGCAGTACCCGGTCGATCACCGGTTCCTCCCGGCGCCGGGCGTCGCGCCGCTCGAAGGAACAGAGGCTGGAGACCGCCGAAGCCAAGATCGGCGACATGGCGGACGCGATGCTCGAACTCGATCAGGAACTCCGCGAGGAGCTCGCCGAGATCAACGATCGGTGGGAAGACATCGGCGGCGACATCGAGCGCCTCGAAATCGGGCTCGAGAAGTCGGATATCCACGTTACCGACGTGGCCCTCATTTGGGTTCCGAGCTGAACGGCACTATCTGGCGCATCGAGGGTGTAACGTTCCCGTATGACTGACGAAACTCAGCTATCGCAAGGTTCCCACGGCGGTCGCCCGCAGCGGGCCGCCATCGTCGGCATCCAGGAGAGCAGCCAGGATGGCGAGGCGCGGGCCACCATCACGCTGACCTATCACGACGCCGAGTACAAGGGTCACGCGGCGGGGAGTGCCGCGGTGAGCGCCCGCCCCCGCATCGTCGGCGAGGCGACGCTTCGTGCCGTCGAGGCGGTCACCGGAGGCCGCCTCCAGCTGACTCTCGATGCGATTGCCACCACCGACCTCGGCGATTCGCGGGTCGCCATGGCGCAAGTCGGCCTCATCGGCTCAAATGAACCCCTCGTCGGCAGCGCGCTGGTGCAGACGTCGGATTCGGCGACGGCAACGGTAAAGGCGGTCCTCGACGCCCTCAACCGTCGCATGTCGCAAGTCTTGACGTGAGCGCGCAGTAGAGGTCGGGACCGGAGCGCGCGACCCAAGAAAGGGCGGGCGCGATGGGTGTACCTGATGTGTGATCCGGGTTCTAGACCAACTGCGTGTCGAGCATCGCCCAGAGCAGGTCCTTGACGGTGACGATGCCGAGCAGCTCACCGTTCTCCATCACGGGCAGATGGTGATATCCGGCCTCCAGCAGCCACGTGGCGGCCTCCCGCACGGAGATGCTGCAGGGCACGGTATCGGGGGCTTCGCTCATCCATTCGGCCACGGTGGCGACCCCCGGATCGGCGTCGGCGGCGACCGCCTCGACCAGGTCGTGCTCCGTGAGGATCCCGACCAGCTCGCGACGACTGACGACCCCGAGGTAGCCGACCTCACGATCCATCATGTTCTGGGCGGCGGCGAGCAGCGTGGCCTCAGGCCCGATGACCTCAGCCGATCCGCCCACGAGTCCCTTTAACTGCACGACGGACCTCCTCCGATACCTAGGACTCTACCTATCCACAGACCCAAGATGCCAAGGCCGGGAAGTACTGAGTATCCAGTACTGAGTACTGAGTACTGAGTACTTAGTACTTAGTACTTGAAGAGCTAGATCAGATCCTGTTCGCGGATACCGAAACTGGGATGACGGAGGCGGCACAGCGCCAGCTTCTCGAGCTGACGGATGCGCTCCCGAGTGAGGTTGAATTCGTCGCCGATCTCCTCGAGCGTGCGGGGCACGCCGTCGTAGAAGCCGTAGCGCAGCGCCAGGATGCGTCCCTCCCGGTTGGGAAGCCGCTCGATCGACTTGCGCAGGCTGTCGGCAATGTCCATCTCCTCGGTCACCCGGACCGGGTCGACGGCGTCTTCGTCTTCGATGAAGTCGCCGAGCTGGGCGCCATCCTCTCCGACGGGCTGTTCGAGCGAAACGGTGTCGGCCACGCCGAGCGCCAGCTCGACCTTGTCAACGTTGACTCCTGCCTCTTCGGCGATTTCTTCGGGGCGGGGCTCTCGGCCCAGCTCCGCTTTGAGGCTGGCCTGGGCGGCCCGCACGGCCGCCAGGGTGTCATGGAGATGCACGGGAATCCGGACGGTGCGTGACTTGTCGGCGATCGCCCGGGTAATTGCCTGGCGAATCCACCATGTGGCATATGTCGAGAACTTGAAGCCCTTGCGCCAGTCGAACTTCTCAACAGCGCGAATCAGACCGAGGTTGCCCTCCTGGATGAGATCCAAGAAGTCGATTCCCGAGGTGTTGGCGTAGCGGCGAGCGTTGGCGACGACGAGGCGCAAGTTAGCGGTGAGGAAAGCGTCCTTGGCCTCCTGGCCGTGGCGGATCTTGCGACGCAGCATCATCTGCTCCGTCTTGTCCGTCACATCGCCTGCTTCGAGACGCTCGAAGGCGTCCTGGCCGGCCTCGATCTTCTGGGCGTAGTCGACCTCGTTCTCGGCCGTGAGCAGCTCGTATTCACCGATGGAGGTGAGGTACTGGCTCACGAGGTCCGTCGTCAGGCGGCCGCGATCATCGGTCAGCTTGCTCCGGTCACGATCCTTGCGAGAACGCGTCAACGTATCGCGGGCGATCCGCTCTTTTGCCTCTTCGCGCTCGCGTTGAGCGCGGTTTTGCAGTTTGTCACGCGTCTTGCCACCGGTAGCCATCGATTGCGTCCTCCAGAAGGTTCTTGAAGATTGTCAGCCCTCCCCCCTCATCCCATCTTTCACGATCACATCTCCGGCGGCCAGGACCGATTCAATCCGGTGTCGGCTCCCGGTGCTACGCCAGGCGAGCATGGGTACTTTGTGAAAAATGTTACAAAAGGGGGTATCTGGGTAACTATCACACAGAAGGGCTCATTTGTGAAGACCCAGATTCGACATGGCATCGTCTGCCATGATCGGGGCCACTTACATACTCATAACGAAGCTGCCCCACCGGCAATTCCCGATCCGCCGGCGGCTACGCTCGAATGACTCTCGGATCGGAAAACGTGTGACCAACCGTCTCGCCAACGCAACCAGCCCTTATCTACTGCAGCATGCCGACAACCCGGTGGATTGGTACGAGTGGGGCGATGAGGCCTTTGCATTGGCCCTAGCGACCGACCGTCCGGTCCTGCTATCGGTCGGCTACTCGGCCTGCCACTGGTGCCATGTGATGGCTCACGAGTCGTTTGAAGACGACGCCACCGCGGCCTACATGAACGAGCATTTCGTCAATGTCAAGGTCGACCGGGAGGAACGCCCCGATATCGACCGCATCTACATGGATGCCGTTCAGGCGATGACCGGGCAGGGGGGCTGGCCCATGACGGTGTTCCTCACCCCGCAAGCCGGCCCTTTCTTCGCCGGCACCTACTACCCCAAAGAGCCGCGCGGCCACTACCCCACTTTCATGCAGGTGCTCACGGCCATCACGGCTGCCTGGCGCCAGCGGCGGTCGGAACTCACGGACCAGGCCGCCAAGCTCACCCAAGCGGTTCAAGCCCAAATCCCGCCGGCACCGAGCCCGCCCGGCCGCAACCTCATCCCGCAGGCGATTGCCCTCCTCGAGGCAGGCTTCGACGCCCGCCACGGCGGCTTCGGCGGGGCCCCCAAGTTCCCCCAGGCACCCACCCTCGAGCTCCTGCTACGAGTCGCCGCGGCGTGGCCCGACGAGCCGCTGCGGGAGCGCTCCCTGGCGATGCTGACCAAGACGCTCGACGAGATGGCGGCGGGCGGAATCTACGACCATCTGTACGGCGGTTTCGCCAGGTATGCCGTGGACACCATCTGGCTGGTGCCCCATTTCGAGAAGATGCTCTACGACAATGCTCTGCTGGCCCGCCTCTACACCCACGCCTGGCAGCTCACCGGGAACCCCGAGTATCGCCGGGTGGCCACCGAGACGCTG
>CAMYJM010000331.1 GCA_947258635.1 uncultured Acidimicrobiaceae bacterium | reverse complement strand
GACTGCGCAACCGCCTCGACTACGGCGGTGCCGGCGGAAGAAGGCGGAGAGGCCGACGATGCCTTGTTCGCTCCGGCCTCGGCAACGGCCGATCTGAGGGCCGGCGGAGAGGGCTTCGCCGAGTCGGCAGGGGGCAGCAACCAAGACCCCGCCATCGATGTCCGCACCAACTTCGATGCCCTGGCGGTCTTCGCCCCCGAGGTCAAAACCGACGCCGCCGGGACGGCCACCATCGACGTGCCGCTGCCCGACAACTTGACTCGGTACCGGGTCACGGTGGTAGCTGTCGACGGCGTCGACCAGTTCGGTTCCGCCGAGTCGAACATCACCGCTCGCCTGCCATTGATGGTGCGGCCCTCAGCCCCCCGGTTCTTGAACTTCGGCGACCAGTTCGAGCTGCCCCTCGTCATCCAGAACCAGACCGACCGGGATCTCACGGTCGACGCCGTGATCCAGACCGCCAACCTGAGCCTGACTGCCGGGGCCGGGCGCCGCGTGACCGTGCCGGCCAACGACCGCATCGAGGTCCGCTTCCCGGCCGCCGCCGAGGACGTGGGCACCGCCCGGTTCCGCGTGGCCGCGCTCAGCGGGGATCTCGCCGACGCCGCCACCGTCGCTTTGCCCGTATACACGCCGGCGACGACCGAGGCCTTTGCCACGTACGGCGTCGTCGACAGCGGCATCATCGCCCAGCCCGTGCTGGCCCCTGATGGCGTGTTCCCGCAGTTCGGTGGTCTGGAGGTCAACACCTCGTCGACCGCGCTGCAGGCGCTCACCGATGCCGTCATCTACCTCAACGACTACCGCTACGAGAGCGCCGACGGATTGGCTTCGCGCATCCTGGCTATTGCCGCCCTGCGCGATGTGCTCGAGGCATTCGACGCCGCGGAGCTGCCGTCGGCCGCCGAGCTCGATGCCCGGGTTGCCGACGACATCGAGGGGCTGCTGCGGCTGCAGACCGATCTCGGTGGGTTCGCCATCTGGAGGCGCACCAACGAGACGATTCCCTACCACAGCATCCAGGCGACCCATGCTCTGGTCGAGGCCAAAGCCAACGGCTACACCGTGCCTCGCGACCGCCTCGACCAGGCCCTGTGGTACCTGGCCAACATCGAGGACTTCTACCCCTCCGACTACGGCCAGGAGCTGAGGGACAGTTTGAGCGCCTATGCCCTGCACGTGCGCAACCTGGCCGGTGACCGCGACACCACCAAAGCCAACAGCCTGTACCGCCGCGCCGGCACCAGCCTCGCGCTCGACGGGCTGGCATGGCTGTGGCCGGTCGTCGACAGTGCCGGCGCCGATGCTGCGATCGAGCGCGTCTTCCTCAACCGGGCCACCGAGACCGCCGGGGCGGCAACTTTCACCACGGACTACGGCGAGAACGCGTATCTGATACTGGCCTCGGATCGCCGCACCGACGGCATCATCCTCGACGCCTTGATTGCCGAAGCGCCGGACAGCGATTTGATCCCCAAGGTCGTCGCCGGGTTGCTGGGGAACCAGACTCGGGGTCGATGGAACAACGTGCAGGAGAACTCATTCATCCTGCTGGCGCTGAACAACTACTTCGACACTTTCGAGGCCACCACGCCGGACTTCGTGGCGCGGATTTGGCTGGGCGATCTGTACGCCGCCGAGCACCTGTTCGCCGGGCGCACCACCGACCGTGCCGAGACGATCGTGCCGATGGCCGAGCTGCTCGACCAGGCCGCCGGCGGCGAGACGAACCTCGTCGTCGCCAAGGACGGCGCCGGACGCCTCTACTACCGGCTCGGGCTGCGCTACGCCCCGGACGATCTCGACCTCGACCCACTCGACCGGGGTTTTGTGGTGCAGCGCACCTACGAGGCGGTCGATGATCCCGATGACGTCACCCGCGACGCCGCCGGAACCTGGCACATCAAGCCCGGCGCCGACGTGCGAGTACGGCTCACCATGGTCGCCGACAGCCGCCGCACCCACGTGGCCCTGGTCGACCCGATGCCGGCCGGCTTCGAGGCCCTCAACCCGGAGCTGGCCGTCACTCCGCCGATCCCACCCGACGAAGGGTCCGGCGACGGATTCGGCCTCGCAGTGCGCGATACGTACTGGTGGTGGCAGTGGTACGAACACCAGAATCTGCGTGACGACCGGGCCGAGGCCTTCTCCTCCCTGCTGTGGGCCGGCACCTACGACTACACCTACGTCGCCCGGGCCACGACGCCGGGCACCTTCGTAGTGCCGCCGACCAAGGCCGAGGAAATCTACGCCCCCGAGACCTTCGGCCGCTCCGGATCCGACATAGTGATCGTCGAGTCCGAGTAAACGGCTGCGGCCATGCCGGCCGCCGGATTCGTGAGAGCAGGGGGCCGTTCGCCACCTCCGACGTGAGGGGCACCGGGCACCGATCACCGAATCCCGAACGGCACCGGGAGGAGGGCTATCCGGTCCTATCCGGTCCTATCCGGTCGGGGGCGTGTAGGAGGACAGGGCCGTCTTGGCTCGTTCCAGCATGGCTGCCTGGTCGTCCGCGCCGAACAGTTGAGTGGTGATGGCATTGCTCAGAGCGCCCGTGCTCGCCACGGCGATGCTCACCGCGCCGGCCGAAACGGAGTCTGGGCCGTCGACGATGGCGAGGGCATCGTACTCACCGAACATCCAGTAGAAGCTCTCGAGCGTGCCGCCGACGGCTTCGGCCACTTGTCGAGCGGCCGAACTGCGATCTGTCGGGTTCTTGATCATGCTGGCCCACGCCTCGGGGGTGTACGAAACGAAAAGGGCGTACTTCGCCATGGTTCCTCCTGTGTCGGATACCACCCAAACATACAGATCACCGCTCGAAGGTGTCCGCCGCTACGCATCTGGTTATTCGATGCCAGACCCGCACCGAACCCGAGGATCACGTCCCGCGGCTTCCGCCCGACCAATCAGCCGCGCAGGGCGTGTTTGAACAGGCCGGGGAGGTGGCGGGGGCCGGGGTCGGCTACGAAGCCGGTGATCCTGCGGCCGATGTGGTGCGCCCGCCGATTGGTGACGAACCAGGCCGGTTTGGGCGACATGTGGAACTGGCCCGATGCCAGCGCCCTCGGGAACGGCTGGAACGGTCCGGAAACGACCGACTTCTCCGGCTTGTCGAACAGCAGCGTGTTGTGCACGGTGCCGATCCCGCTCTGAATATCGTCGTAGGTGGCACCGGGGAAACCACCCCAGGGGGTGACGCCGAGCAGGAACCCGACCCCGTTCCACGCGTTGACGCCGATGGTGCCGTACCGCAACTTGCCCAGGATCGTCTGGAACCGGGGCCCCAACTCCTTGATAGTGCGGGGATGGATGATGATGTCGGCGGACAGCGTGCCCCACAGCCGGTCGTTACAGAACTCGACCGCAGCGTCCAGATACTCGGCGGCGTTCGCTCCCGGCAAGCTCGTCTGCCCGTAGACGGGCCCGAAGGCCTCGGTGCGGAAGCAGTACTCGTCGGAGTCCCAGTCGAGGCCTTTGATCACGGTGACGGGTGAAGCGTTCCCATGGTGCTCCGCTTCCGGATAGGCGTCGACAAACCCCTGCTGGCGATCTCCCACACCCGGGTAGTAGCGATGCCGCGCCGGCAGCGCCTCGATGGTCGCGGTGAGCGCGTCGAGCAATGCGGCCGACTTGTCCCACGAATCGGGAAGCACCAGCACTTGTGAGGCGACGCAGTTGAAGCCGCTGTTGTGGAGCTTCTGGGTGGTGAGATGCTCCGCCTGATAGGCGATGTCGGCATCGCTCCAGGGGCCGGGAACGACAATGGTCGGCGTGACGTTGCCGAGCTCGCTCGTGACCTTCTTGTCGGTCAACGGCTCGTTGCGCTCCTTGCGCTCCGCTCCCTCGGCGCCACCG
>CAMYJM010000330.1 GCA_947258635.1 uncultured Acidimicrobiaceae bacterium | reverse complement strand
GCCCGGGGCGTGTTCGGGCAACAACTTCGAGTTCCGCTCCCCGTCCTACTGGTACGCCATCGAAGTCCCGGCTACCGAGGCTGGGAAGAGCCTCCAGGTACAGCTCTACGATCCCGGCAACAGTCCCGGCGGGGTAGCTCGCGACCGCGAGCTCGGATCGGTGAACAACCTGGATTGGCAGGTGCGCCTCCTCGAGCCGGACCAGACGCCGGCCAACCCTCTCGACAACGACGTCGTCGTGTGCACGGAGCACTATCGCAACCGAAACCACGCCATGTACGATCCGGCCACCTCGGATGCATGGGTGAACCTGTGCCCGGCGCAGGTCGCCAAGAGCGGTTTGTATGTAGTCGAGATCACGGCGTCGGGGAATGTCGACCTGCTCAACGCGTTCTCATTGCGGGCGCGCGTCAACGGTTCGTCGGATGCCAACGTGGCCATTTTCGGGCTGGGATCGATGTCGATCTGGACGCCTGAGTCGAACTCGTCTCCCGAGTTCCAGCTGGTGCGCCTCGATCCGGTGTACGCCGGCACTCAGCTCATCGTCGAGCTGTGGGACCCCGGAGATCTCGGTCAGCCGGGCAACATCCAGTTCCTCGGATCGCTGTCCGGGATCGAGTGTCTGGTGCGCGTCCGCGACGACCGCGGCGTCGTGGTGCCGGGGATGGACTGGCAGGCCGACGACGGAGCGGCCGGGTGCCGTATCGACGTCGCCGTGCAAGAGCACAACAACCAATGGGTCGATTTCATGTTCGACATACCGTCCACTCACTCCTGTGCCGGGAGCGCGTGCTGGTCGCGGGTGCGCTATGGGTTCAGTGGCACCACAACCGACCGCACGACGTGGGCGGCCCGTATCAACGGAGGCCCGATCCACCTGGTGCCATGAGCTACGTGCTACGTGATACGTAACTACTGTTCTCCCCATGCCCAAACTCGCACTTCTCGACGGCCACAGCCTCGCCTATAGAGCCTTCTATGCCCTCCCTTCGGACCTGGCGACGCCGGCCGGGCAGGTGACCAACGCCGTGTTTGGATTCACCTCGATGTTGATCAAGCTGCTCGGCGACGAGCAGCCGGATGCCGTGGCGGTGGCATGGGATCTCCGCGGCCCGACTTTCCGCAGCCAGAAGTACGCCGAATACAAGGCACAGCGCGCCTCGCCGCCGGATCTGTTCGCCAGCCAACTCCCGCTGATCAGGGAGGTGCTCGACGTGATGCAGATCTCCCAGCTGTCGGCCCCGGGGTTCGAGGCCGATGACATCATCGCGACGCTGGCCGCCCAGGGCCGCAAGGAGGGGTGGGAGATAGTCGTGGTCACGGGCGACCGCGACGCTTTCCAGCTCTCGGCGCCTTCCACCACGATCCTGTACACCAGGCGGGGAATCTCAGACGTGGTCGAGGCGACTCCGGCGTGGATCGAAGAGCGTTACGGCGTGACCCCCGACAAGTATGTCGAGTACGCCGCGCTGCGAGGAGACAACTCGGACAACCTGCCGGGGGTCCCCGGGGTAGGGGAGAAGACCGCTTCGAAGCTGTTGGCCGAATACGGTTCCCTCGATGGGATCTTCTCGCATCTGGACGAGCACAGTCCCAAGTTGCGCGAGAACCTGGCTGCCTGCCGGGAGCAGGTGATGCTCAACCGTGACCTGATGCGGCTCGTCACCGACGTCTCGCTGCCCGACGCGTCCGGCAGCACAGTGGACCTCGACGCGTTCTCGCTGGGGGATTGGCAATACGACGAGATCCGGCCGGTCTTCGACGGCCTCGCCTTTCGCTCCCTCTGGGAGCGGTTGCTCGAGCTGGAGGGTGTGGCCGATCACAGCCCGGCAGGCCACACGGTGGATGTGGAGGTGCTCTCGGGCTCGCCTGAAGCCGTGGCAGCGGAGCTGGGGGATGCCCCACGCCCGGTCGACCCGGTGTGGGATGGCGGCGACCTGATCGGCCTGACGTTTGCCATCGACGCGACAACTGCGCGGTTCATCAGGCTGGACGACGTCGCCGCCCTGCTCTCCGAATCCGACTCGATCATCGGCCACGACACCAAGACGGTGTTGCGGGAGTTGGCCACCGCCGGCATGGCGCTGCCCCATGTTGCGTTCGACACCGCCCTGGCGGCCTACGTGATCAATCCGGCACAGCGCACCCCCACGATCGAGGAGCTGGCGTACCGTGAGCTTGGTGCCTCCCTGGAACCTCCGGATGATGCCGGTGCCGGCGCGGTTCCGCAGGGCGCTTTCGATTTCGATGGTGTGGCAACCGGACCCGATCTGGACGCATCCGGGCGGCGGGCGGTGACGGTGGCACGTCTCGTGGAGCCGCTGCAGGCCCAGCTCGATGCCCGCGGCAGCCGCGACTTGATGGCGTCTATCGAGCTTCCCATGGTTCCCCTGCTGGCGGTGATGGAGGCCACCGGCATCGGGGTCGATCGCCACTTCCTCGAAGACTTCGGAGACAACCTGCGGCGCCGGCTTGCTGTGCTCGAGGAAGAGATCCACGCGGCGGCCGGGGGCGTGTTCAACATCAACTCGACGCTGCAGTTGCGTGAGGTGCTCTTCGACCGCCTCGGCCTGCCCGTGCTCAAGAAGACGCCAAAAGGAGTGCCTTCGACCGATGCGTCGGTTCTCCAGAAACTGCGCTCCGAACACGCGGTGGTCGACAAGCTTCTCGAATACCGCGAGCTCGAGAAGCTGCGCTCGACCTATGTCGACGCGATGCTGCCTCTGATCGAAGCCGACGGCCGGGTGCGCGGCAAGTTCAATCAGATGGCCGCGGCCACGGGGCGCTTGTCTCAAGAGCAACCCAATCTGCAGAATATCCCGATTCGTTCGGAAGAAGGCCGTGCCATCCGGCGGGCCTTCGTCGCGCCTCCAGGAAGCGTTTTTCTCGTGGCCGACTACAGCCAGATTGAGCTGCGGATTCTGGCTCATCTCTCCGAGGACGCCGGTCTCGTGGAGGCTTTCGCCAAGGACCTCGACATCCACACGGCAACGGCAGCCCGCATCAATGGGATCGAACCCGACGCGGTCACCGAAGAGCAACGGCGGCGGGCCAAGATGGTCAACTTCGGCTTGCTCTATGGGATGGAGGCCTACGGCCTGGCGCAACGGCTCGAGATAAGCCGGGAAGAGGCAGCCGAGCAGATAGACGCGTATTTCTCGCAGTTCCCTCAGGTTCGCGACTTCATGAAGAGCATCGTTGCCGATGCTCGCGCCACCGGGTACACGACGACGCTACTGGGCCGGCGTCGCTATCTGCCCGAGCTGGCGAGCTCGAACTTTCGCGACAGGCAGATGGGCGAGCGAATGGCTCTCAATGCCCCGATTCAGGGGGCTGCCGCCGACATCATCAAGAAGGCGATGGTCGAGCTGCAGGCGGTACTGCGCGCTCGCGGGTTGGCGGCCGAGATGCTGCTCCAGATCCACGATGAGCTGGTACTCGAGGTGCCGGACGATGAGTTCGACGAAGTGAGCGAACTCACCCGGCAGGTGATGGAGAACGTGATCGAGCTGCGAGTGCCCCTGAAGGTGGATCTCGGCAGTGGTCCCACATTGGCCGACACCAAGTGATCTGACACCCTGGTCTTGTCTTTCGATCGGCCTCCGGCACGGGCGGCCGCGTTATGCGGGGCGGGCGGCGCCTGTTACTCTTATGGGGCTCCCAACCGCTTTGTTTGCGCGCTTGGAAGCAGATCAAATCACCGAGGAGAAACTTTCCCCTATGACCCTGAACGACAATGAGCAGCCTGCGGAGGTAACTGCTCAAGGAACCGACGCTGTGGAAGAAACCGCAGCCGAGGTGATCGAGACCGTACCCGGCGTGTCAGACGCCGCTGCGGAATTGTCCTCCACCATCGCCGATG